>JAGQSL010000070.1:0-17492 GCA_020439525.1 Acidimicrobiales bacterium
GCCCACCGCGGCGTCGGCACCGGCGCCGTCGGCCCCGACCTCCCGGCCGAGCACCGCCTTCACCCCGGCCCCTACCGCTGGACCTACCGCCTCCGCTGACCGGGCGCCGCATCAGCGAACTGACCCCGTCCATCGTCGGCGGGCCACCGAAGATCGCGGTCGGTTCGAATCGGAGGTCCGCCGAGCAGGTGCCATGCTGGGGCGATGGCCGACCTGCCGCCGTTCCACCTGGCCTTCCCGTGCCTCGACGTCGACGAGGCCGCCGCCTTCTACGAGGGGCTCGGGTGCACGCTGGGTCGGCGCAACGACCACGCGGCGATCATCGGGTTCTTCGGGCACCAGATCGTCGCCCACCGGGCGCCGGCCATCGAGCCCCAGCACGGGATCTACCCGCGGCACTTCGGCGTGATGGTCGACCTGGCGACCCTGGACC
Source organism: Acidimicrobiales bacterium (assembly GCA_020439525.1). Taxonomy (GTDB): domain Bacteria; phylum Actinomycetota; class Acidimicrobiia; order Acidimicrobiales; family Iamiaceae; genus Aquihabitans. Next base: position 434 of record JAGQSL010000070.1, read on the forward strand.
GGGTCGAGGCCGCCCTGCGCCGGCTCAACCCGACCCAGACCACGCGGGCCCTGCGCTTCGAGGGCGAGCCCATCGAGCACCACTCGCTCCAGTCGCGTGACCCGAGCGGCAACGTGCTCGAGTTCAAGACCTACACCGACCCGCAGGCGGCGTTCGTCGACCGAGGCGACGCCCGCATCGGCGACCTGCCCTCGTGAGCGCCGCCGAGCGCCCACCGGCCCAGCCTGCCGACCTGTTGCGCCCGGGTCGGCCCATCGTCGGCATGTCGGCGGTGCTGCTGCCCTGCCGGCGCGAGGGCGGCTTCGACTGGGTGGCCGCCGAGGCGCACGTCGCCCGCACGCGCGACGCCGGGCTCACCCCGGCCGTGAACATGGACACCGGCTACGTCCAGCTGCTCACCGGCGAGGAGCAGCGCACCGTGCTCGACCTGGCCCAGCGCACCACCGACGGCGCCTTCGTGGCCGGCGCGTTCGTGGCCGACCGGCCCGGCGACCCGTTCGACCTGGCCGGCTACGTGCGGGCCGCCACCGAGATCGCCACCCGAGGCGGCACCCCGGTCATCTTCCCGAGCTGGGGCCTCAACGAGCTCGACGACGACGGCTGGGTCGGCGCCCTCACCGAGATCGGGGCCGAGCTCGACCGCTGGATCGGCTTCGAGCTCGGCGAGATGTTCGTCCCCTACGGCCGCATCCCGTCGCTCGACGCGTACGAGGGGCTGCTCGGCATCGAGAGCTGCATCGGCGCCAAGCACTCGTCGCTCAGCCGCCAGCTCGAGTGGGACCGCCTGGCCCTCCGCGACGAGCGACGGCCCGGGTTCCACGTGTTCACCGGCAACGACCTGGCCATCGACATGGTGATGTGGGGGTCGGACTACCTCCTCGGCCTGTCGACCTTCGACCCCGAGGCGTTCGCCCTCCGCGACCGGTGGTGGGCCGAGGGCGACGCCCGGTTCCACGAGCTGAACGACCTGTTGCAGTACCTCGGCCACTTCACCTTCCGGGCGCCGGTCCCCGGCTACCGCCACGACGCGGCCATCGCCTTCGACCTGCGCCGCTGGGCGAACGGCGACGGCACCCCGCCCGGCGCGCCCCGGCGGCCCGACGCCGACCGCGAGGTCCTCGCCGACATCCTCGACCGCCTCGACGCCGTCGTCGGGCGCGAGCCCCGAGGCGGGCGATGAGCCCCCGCTACCCCCAGGTGAAGAAGCTGGCCACGCTCGACCAGCTCCGCGCCCGCCTCGACGAGCTCGGGGTCGACCTGCCCCTCGACGCCGAGGTCGACCCCGCCGGCCCGCTCGCCCAGCCGGCGACGTGGACCGATGCGAGCGCCGGCGAGCTCACCGTCGCCAACCGCTTCGCCGTGCTGCCCATGGAGGGCTGGGACGGCACCACCGACGGCCGTCCCACCGACCTGGTCCGCCGTCGCTGGCGCCGCTTCGCCGAGAGCGGTTGCGGGCTGGTGTGGGGCGAAGCGACGGCGGTGCGCCCTGACGGGCGGGCCAACCCCAACCAGCTGGTGATCGGCCCCGACACGGTCGACGACGTCGCCGCCCTGCGCGCCCTGCTCGACCCGGCCCAGGTGGTCGGCATGCAGCTCACCCACTCCGGGCGCTGGTGCCGTCCGGTCGACACCATCACGCCCCGGACCGGCCACGCCAACCCGATCCTCGACGCCCGCCAGGGCATCGACGCGTCCGCCGCCTTCACCGACGACGAGCTCGACGAGCTCGCCGACCAGTACGTCGACGCCGCCGTGCTCGCCCAGCAGGCGGGCTTCCACTTCGTCGACGTCAAGCACTGCCACGGCTACCTGCTCCACGAGCTGCTGAGCGGCGTCGACCGCGGGGGCCGCTACGGCGGCGCCTTCGAGGACCGCACCCGGTTTCTGCGGACCGTCGTGGAGGGCATCCGCGCCAAGGCGCCGGGCCTGGCCGTGGCCGTGCGCCTCAGCGCGTTCGACGTGGCGCCGCACCGGGCGGGGGAGGGTGGCGTGGGCGAGCCCGAGCCCGCCGGGATCGACGGCTCGTACCGCGGCGCCTTCGGCGGCGACGGCACCGGGCTCGGCATCGACCTGGCCGAGACCCACCGCTTCTGCGACCTCCTGGGCGAGCTGGGCGTCGGCCTGCTCTCCACCACCGCGGGCAGCCCGTACTACAACCCGCACATCCAGCGGCCGGCGTTCTTCCCGCCCTCCGACGGCTACCAGCCGCCCGAGGACCCGTTGGTCGGGGTGGCCCGCCAGCTGGCGGCCACCGCCGAGCTGGCGGCGGCGCACCCCGAGCTCACGGTCGTCGGCGGCGCCTACTCGTACCTGCAGGAGTGGCTGCCCCACGTCGGCCAGGCTGTGGTGCGCGCCGGCGGCGCCGACCTGGTCGGCCTGGGCCGCATGGTCCTCAGCTACCCGCACCTGCCCGCCGACGTCCTGGCCGGTCGCCCGCTCGACCGCCGCCTGCTCTGCCGCACGTTCAGCGACTGCACCACGGCGCCGCGCAACGGGCTGATCTCGGGCTGCTTCCCGATCGACCCCTTCTACAAGGAGCACCCCCAGCGGGTGCAGCTGACCCAGGCCAAGAAGGACGCCAAGGCCCGCCTGCGGTAGGGGCCGCCGTCAGCGGCGCCGGCGACGGTGGCGGATCGAGGCCGCGAGCGACGCCACCACGGTGGAGGCCCGGAGGCCCGGAGGTGGAGGCGTCCCGAGGGGGCGCACCTCGCCATGGCGGATCAGCGAGAGCCGGGCGTCGGTGTAGGCCCGGTCGAAGCGCTCGAAGGTCGTGGCCCGCTCGGGGTCGTAGGGCTCGAAGCGGGGCGGGCCGGCCAGGGTCCGGAAGGCCTGCTCCGCCACCTTGGACCGACTCGAGAGCAGCTCGCGCAGGGTCGGCACCGCCGAGAGCCGCAGCATGTCCTCGAGCGCGTCGGCCAGCTCGTCGTCGCCGACCTCTCGGGCGCGACGGGCGATCGGAACCCACAGCCCCCGGGAGCCGGGGCCGACCACTCGCTGCCGGCGCACGACCTCCAGGTCGAGCTCGGCGGGGAACAGCGTGGCGAGGCCGAGGGCGCCCTCGGCCCGCAGCGAGCTCATGGTGAGGGCGCACTTGTGGCACTGGCCGCAGTTGGTCTGGGTGCTGTGCTGGTAGCAGACCTTGAGGTGGGGGAGCAGGTCCGGTCGCTCCGCCGCGAGCCACGCCACCTTGGCGTGGCGGCCCCGGTCGAGGTGGTCGTGGTGGATGCGCGTCGACGGGGAGCTCCACAGCGGGTCGATCGCCGGATGGGACCCCGCGGGGGCCAGGCTCTCCAGGTCGTAGGCCGACGGGAGCACCACGTGGTCGAAGCGCTGGCGCACGAGCAGGGCCAGGGCGGCGAGGCCCGAGCCGTGCATCGCCGACCAGCCGAACATCGGGTCGGTGAACTCGCGCAGGTCGGTCCAGACGGCGTGGAGCGGCAGGCCCACGACCTCGGCGGCGCGGCGGGTGGCCTCGAGCTCGGCCGCCGCCGTCGCCTCGTCGTGGTTGGGCTCCAAGGTCCGGCAGTAGACGAGGGCGTCGAGCGGCCCGGGGTCGACCCGGGGTACCGCCGCGCTGTAGCTGGAGTCCACGCCCCGGCTGAACATGCAGGCCACGCCGCCGTCGCCGGCGGGCCAGGGCTCCTCGGCCTCCTCGGCGACGGTCACCTCGGGCACCCGCAGCGTCGGGTCCATCGAGGCGAAGAGGCGGGCGATCATCGGCACCTTGGCCACCACCGCGCCCGACACCGCGCCATCGACGTGCAGGTCGTGGCCCCACGCCATCGCCGGCAGCAGCGCCGCGGCGAGGAACGGCGTCGCGTCCGCATTGGACACCAGCTCGGGTGGCCCACCGAAGCGCACCGTGCGCTCCTGGTCGGCGACCGAGATCCGCGCCGACCACTCGATGCCATCGCGCCCCGACGCGCGCTCGATGCTGTGGACGCGCACCGCACCTCCTCCTGGAGCGTTCCCTCTGTGCGTGCGGTGTACCAGAGGTGGAGGCGGCGGCCCGAATCGCCCCTAGGGACCCAGCTCGGCCGCGAGCGCCGGGAAGACCCGGGCGACCTTGGCCACGAGGTAGTCGCCGTAGGTGCCGGACCACTCGTGGACCGAGGCGCCGTCCCAGCGATCGGCCGGCGCGACGGAGGTCGTCGGGCCCAGCCCGGGCACCGGGCGCACCTCCGCGTCCCACGCGGGGTCGAAGAAGAACGGGAACGACAGGCGGTCGCGTCCGCCCACGGCCGGTCGCACCCGGTGGGGCGTGGAGCGGTAGGCGCCCGCGGTCATGCGCTCGAGCATGTCGCCGAGGTTGACGACGAACGCGCCGGGCACCGGCGCCACGTCGATCCACGACCCGTCCGGGGCCTGCACCTCGAGGCCCGGGGTGCCGTCGTGGGCCAGCACGGTCACCAGCCCGTAGTCGGTGTGCTCCCCGACGCCCCAGGCGTCGCCGGCGCCCGGTGGGTAGCGGAACACCCGGAACAGCACGGTCGGATCGCCCGTGAGGTGATCGTCGAACCAGGTGGGGGCCAGCCCGAGCCCGAGGGCCATCCCGCGGACCAGCGCATGGCCCACCACCTCGACCGCCGCCATCCACCGGTGCACCGCGGGGAGCAGCTCGGGCACGGCCGAGGAGCGCAGGTTCGGGCCGTGCAGCGGGGTGCCCGCCCGGACCGCCGGGTCGTCGAGGTCCAGGTCTCGACCGAAGTAGATGCCCTCCTTGCGGTCGGGCTGCCCCGCGGTGAGCTCGCCGCCCTCGGGGAACCATCCCCGCCACGCGCGACGACCGACGGGCATGGCGATCTCGGCCTTGACCTCCTCGCCCTGGGCGAAGAACCGGCGGGCGGCGGCGTCGAGGTCGGCCAGGAGCGTCGGGTCCACGCCGTGGCCGGTGACCAGGAAGAAGCCGTGCGTGCGGCAGGCCCGATCGATGGCGTCGGCCACGGCCAGCGCGGCCGGGGTCGCTCGGTCGTTGCCCACCTCGCGCACCAGCGCCGCCACGTCGATCACGGCGAGCTCGTCCATGTGGGCGAGTCTCGCGGCTTTCGGTCTCGTTTCCCGCCGTTGTGGTCCACTGGGCCCCTGCCGGTAGCGTCGAGCGTCGGCCCCGAACCCTCCCGAGCTGCTGTGGACCGAGACGCCGTCATCTTGTTCTTCGCCCTGCTGGCCACCGCCGCCCAGGCGGTGGTCGTGGTCGCGATCGTGCTGGCCGTCGGCGGGCGGGCCTCGGCCACCGTGGCGCGCTGGCGAGACGCCGCACGCGAGGCCGTGGCGCCCCAGGCGCTGGGCCTGGCGGCGGGCGTCGCCCTCGTCGCCACCCTCGGCAGCCTCTACCTCTCCGAGGTGGCCGACTTCCCGCCGTGCCGGCTCTGCTGGTTCCAGCGGATCGCCATGTACCCCCTGGTGGTGGTGCTCGGCGTCGGTGCCGTGCGCCGCGATGCGGGCGCCCGCCTCACCGGGGCCATCCTCGCGGGGTTGGGCGCCTGCGTGTCGATCTGGCACCTGCTGGTCGAGCGGTACCCCACGCTCGAGTCCGGTTCGTGCGACCCCACCAACCCCTGCTCGACGAAGTGGGTGGAGGAGTGGGGCTACCTGACCATCCCGGCGATGGCCCTCTCGGGCTTCGCCCTCATCCTGGTGCTGCTCGCCGCAGCCCGCCCGACCGTCTCCCCGGAGGAGCTCGCATGACCAGCCCCAAGCCCCCCACCGACAACGGCTCCAAGATCTGGATCGTGGCGATCGTCGTCGTCCTCGTCGCCGGGGTCGTCGCCGTCGTGCTGGCGCGCGGCGGCAGCGGCGATGAGGAGGTGTCGGGCCAGACCGGCACCGTGCAGGTCGGCGACGGCAGCTCCACCACCGGCGACGGCGAGACCGACACGACGGCCGGCGACACCGGGAGCGCCGCCGCGCTCCCCGAGTACGACGCGACGCTGGAGGAGGACCCCGCGGTCGGCGCCACCATCCCGACGGTCACCGGCACCACCTTCGACGGCGACGAGCTCACCATCGCGCCCGACGGCACGGCCAAGATCATCCTCTTCGTGGCCCACTGGTGCCCGCACTGCCAGCGCGAGGTGCCGATGCTGAAGGCGCACCTCGACGACGTCCCCATGCCCGACGACGTGCAGCTCCTCACCGTGTCGACGAGCGTCGAGCCCAGCGCCGACAACTACCCGCCCCAGGAGTGGCTCGACCGCGTCGGTTGGGAGGCGCCCACGCTGGCTGACGACGAGGCCGGCACGATCGCCAAGGCCTTCGGCCTGAGCGCGTTCCCGTACTTCGTGGCCGTCGACGCCGACGGCAAGGTCGTGGCGCGCGCCTCGGGCGAGCTCACCGCCGAGCAGTTCGACGCGGTCGTGGCCCAGGCCCAGGGCTAGCCGGGCTCGTAGACCCGGGCCTGCCAGGTCCCCGACAGGGGGACCGCGCTCAGCGCGTGGCAGGCGGCGAGGAGCCACCACAGCACGTCCTCGGCCGGCTCGTCGCTCGGGCAGGTCACCACCAGCCCACGCCGAGGGTGGTCGGCGACCTTGAACCACCGGGGTCGCAGCCCCAGGTCGACCTCGTCGAGGCGGGCGAGCGCCCGCGGGCCCGAGCCGTGCTCGATGCCGAGCGTGTGGCGCCGATCGCCCGGCCCCGACGCCGACCAGGTGGCGAAGGGCACCGCCTCGCCGCGCGCGGAGAACAGGGAGATCACGGCGCTCCGCGGCGGGGGCTCGTGGCCCGGCTCCACCTCGGGGACCAGGTTCACCCAGGCGCCGGTGCCGGCGAGCCGCTCGAGCTCGCCGGCGACCGCCGAGGGATCGACCTCGTCGAAGGTGAGCTCTACGGGCGGGGGCACGGCCATGGCGGCAACCTATCGGTGGGCGGCGCGAGGCCGGACGAGGACGACCGACGCCCACCCCTCCTCCTCGGCCACGGTCGCCACCTGGAGCCCGGCGAGCGGCGTCACCCCGTCGGCCCAGCGGTCGGCGAGCAGGCCCGACACCACGAGGTGGCCGCCGGGGGCCACGGCGGAGGCCAGCTCGGGCCCGAGCTGGCGCAGCACCGGGGCGAGGAGGTTGGCCGCCACCACGTCGGCCGGTCCGGTCCGCGCCACCACCTCGGCCACCGTCTCGGTGGACGCGTGCACCCGGTCGCCCACCCCGTTGGCGTCGGCGTTGGCCCCGACGACCGCGGGCGACGCCGGGTCGATGTCGATGGCGGCGACGGCACGGGCCCCCAGCCGGGCGGCGGCCACGGCGAGCACACCGCTTCCGGCGCCCACGTCGAGCACCCGGTCGCCGGGCCGGACCAGGCCGGCGAGCTGGGCCACGACGAGGCGGGTGGTGGGGTGCGAGCCGGAGCCGAAGGTGCGGCCGGGATCGAGGCGGAGCACCCAGGTCGGGTCGGCGGCGGCGGGCGACGCGACCCACGTCGGCACCAACCAGAACGGGCCGGCGCGCTCGGCTCGGGCGTGCGCTCGCCAGCCGTCGAGCCCGTCGTCCACCACCGCCTCGAGGTGACCGTCCACGCCGCGCCGGGCGAGGGCCCGGGCGGCGTCGCTCGCGGCGGCCCCTGAGGCGAACCCGGCGAGGAGGCGCACCTCATCTCCCGAGGCCTGCTCCTCGACGCCGGCCGCCCCGGCCTGCCAGAGCTCGTCGGCCACGAGCTCGGCATCGGCCGCGAGCACCGTCGCGACGACCCGCACCCACCGCTCGTCGATCACGTCGACGACGGTACCCGTCGAAGCCTGAACGCGGTTCGGACCCCGGCCCGCGGGGTACGGTCGCCGGCGATGTCGGGATCGATCGACCTGCCCGCCGAGGTGGGCAGCGTGGCCGTGGCTCGCCGGTGGGTGCGCGAGCGCCTCGAGGCGGCCGGGCTCGACGCGACGGTCGACACGGCCGTGCTCCTGGTGAGCGAGCTGGTCACGAACGTGGTGCTGCACGCGCGCACCACGTGCACGGTGCGCCTCGAGCTCGGGCCGACGATCCGCGTCGAGGTCGTCGACGGGAGCGAGCAGCTGCCGGAGGTGGCCTCGGGCGACGACCCGCTCGCGCCGTCGGGCCGCGGCATGCGCCTCGTCGAGGGCCTGAGCGCGTCGTTCGGCGCCGACGCGCTGGCCGACGGGGGCAAGCGGGTCTGGTTCGAGCTGGTGCGCCCCGCTGGGTCGCGCACCCCGTCACCCCCCTCGGCCGCGACGGCCTAGCGTCGGCTGGCGCGCCGCCGGGGCGCCGGGGAGGTTCGCCGTGGCCACGGGCAACGTGCTCTACATCACCGTCGACCAGTGGCGGGGCGACTGCCTGTCGGCGGCGGGCCACCCCGTCGTGCAGACGCCAGCGCTCGACGCCCTCGCTGCCCGTGGCGTGCGCTTCGCGAACCACTGGTCCGTGACGGCGCCCTGCGGACCGAGCCGGGCCTCGCTGCACACCGGGCGCTACCTCATGGGCCACCGATCGGTGAACAACGGCACCCCCCTCGACGAGCGCTTCGACAACGTGGCGCGCATCGCCCGCCGCCACGGCTACGACCCCACCCTGTTCGGCTACACGGATACCACGGTCGACCCCCGCACGGTCACCGATCCCGACGACCCCCGCCTCTTCGACTACGAGGGGGTCCTGCCCGGCTTCACCGAGGGCACGGTGCTCACGTGGGGGAACATGGGGCCTTGGGTCGAGTGGCTGGCCGAGCTCGGCTACGACGTCCCCGACGATTGGGAGGAGCTGTTCGAGCCGATCCCCGGCTACCCCGACGCCGATCGGCACCCGGACGCCTGGGCCCCCACCCGCTTCGCCGCCGAGCACACCGAGACGGCGTTCGTGACCGGCCGGTTCCTCGAGTGGCACGAGGGGCGCGTCGGCGCCGAGCCGTGGTTCGCCCACCTCTCCTACGTCCGCCCCCACCCGCCCTACCGCGCGCCCGAGGGCTACCACGACCGCTACGACCCCGCCGCCGGCCCCGCGTTCGTGCGGAACCCCGATCGGGACGCCGAGCTGGCCATGCACCCGCTGCACCTCGGCGGGTTCCACGTGACCGGCTGCCCGGAGGACGAGCGCGAGCTGCGCCAGCTGCGCGCCGCCTACTGGGGGAACATGGCCGAGGTCGACGACCAGCTCGGCCGCCTCGTCGACGAGCTCGATCGGCGCGGCGAGCTCGACGCCACCTTGATCGTGCTCACCGCCGACCACGGCGACCAGATGGGCGACCACTGGCTCGTCGAGAAGCTCGGATGGTGGGACGAGAGCTACGCCATCCCCCTGATCGTCGTCGATCCCCGTCCCGAGGCCGACGCCACCCGCGGCTCGGCCGTCGACGCGTTCACCGAGTCGGTCGACGTGCTCCCGACCCTCTGCACCTGGATCGACGCGGAGGTGCCCGTCGAGGTGGACGGCCGGGCCCTCCAACCGTTCCTCCACGGCCCCGGCGCGCCCGACGACTGGCGGACCGAGGCCCACATCCAGTGGGACTTCCGCGACCCGGTGGACCACCTGCCCGAGGACCTCCTCGGCGTGACCATGGAGCAGTGCGCGCTCGACGTGCTGCGCGCCGCCGACCACAAGTACGTGCACGTCGGCGACGGCAGCTGCCTCTACTTCGACCTCCGCACCGACCCGCAGCAGCTCGTCGACCGGTCGGGCGATCCGAGCTACCTGGCGGCGGTCGCCGATGCCCGCAGCCGCCTCCTGTCGTGGCGGATGCGCCACGACGACCGCACCCTCACCGGCCACCGCGTCACCGAGGAGCGCGGCCTCGTCGTGCGGCGCGACCCGCGACGCTGAGCCGCACGTCGGGGCGTGCTGCTGCCCTCTCCCTGCGTGGCCGGCCGACCGCACAATGGGCCGGATGGGCCAGTGACGGCACCGGGGGCCTGCCGTAGGGTTGCCGCGCCATGGCAGACCGAGCGCGTTTCTGGCGATCCGCACGCTTCCGCGACGCGCTCCGACCCGACTCGGACCTCGCCGAGGCCGAGGGCCTGGCGGCGGGGACGGGCCTGCTCACGGGGGCGGTCGCCCGCAGCGCCGGCGCCCAGAAGTTCACCGGGCTCGACGCCGTGTGTCCGTCGTGCGGTGGGGCGAGCGAGATCGTCGTCGTCGACCTCATCGTCGGGGCCACGACGCTGCGGTGCCCGGGCTGCGCCCGTCGCTGGACCATCCAGAACTGATCCTCCGAGCCGCTAGGGTCGGCGCAGTTCGCACGACCGGGGGGATCCATGGCGAAGGCTGCTGCCGCGACGGCCGAGGCGACCGCCACCGCCTCGCGAGAGGTCGGTCCGCCGATGCTGATCGTGGGGCTGGGCTTCGCGTCGGCGGTCGCCAGCCTCGCGCTGGTCGTGACCGACGCGCTGGCGCTCCACGTGGCCGGCTACCTCGTGGGGTCGGTGGTCCCGATCCTCGTCGTGGGCCTGGCCCGCCGGATCGACCTCGACCGGCGCCGTAGCCCGTACTACCAGCCCAACGGGTTGTTCCGGATGGGGCTGCTGGCGCTCGCCGTCGCTGCGGTCGTCGCCGCCGCCCTCCACGTCTGGCCCATCGCCACGGAGCTGGCGTCGTGAGGGCGCGCCTCGCGGCGGCGCTCGCCGTCCTCCTCGCCCTCGTCCTGGCCCTGGCGACGGTCTCGCCGCCCGTCGGCGCGCAGGACGAGACCGGCCCGCCCGAGACGCCCGACGGTGCCCCGGCGATCGACGACCTGGTCGGGTGCGTGCAGTCGTCGCAGCACCTGCTGGTGCTGTTCCTCATCGACGAGTCGGCGTCGCTCAAGCAGTCCGACCCCGACGACCGGCGGGTGGAGGCGGCCCAGAGCGCGCTCGACAGCCTGCTCACGCTGGCCACCGCCGAAGGCTCGGCGTCGCCCCAGGTCGACCTGGCGCTGGCGGCGTTCTCGAACGAGTACCGCCTGGTCCAGGACTGGACCCGGGCCGGCGACGACACCGCCGCCGAGCTGACCGACGCCCTCGACGGGTTCGCCGACCTCGAGGACGGCATCGACACGGACTTCGTCAACGCCCTCTCCGCCGGTCGCGACGCCCTCGCCGATCGCAGCGCGTCGATCACCGCGGAGGGCGGAACCGCCCCCTGCCGCGCCGTGCTGCTCTTCACCGACGGCGGCTTCGACCTCGCGGTCCGCGAGAGCGCGGCCGATCGGGAGCGGCTCGGCACCACCAAGCCGTACGCGCCGGGCATCGAGCTGACCAGCCCCGAGTCCGTGCAGGCAGCGGAGGCGGCGGGGCGACGGGCCCTCTGCGAGCCCGACGGGCTGGCCGACCAGCTCCGAGCCGACGAGGTGACGCTGCTGACCGTGGCGCTGTCGGGCGGCGTCGCTCGCCGCGCCCAGCTCCCGCTGGCCGCGGCGACGGCCGGCAAGGCCGACGACTACACGTGCGGCACCCCGACCGATCGCCCCACCGGGGCCTACCTGCCCGCGGCAGGCGTCGACGTGCTGGTCGCCCGCTTCGACGAGATCGGCGTCCGGCTCGCCGGCGGCAGTCCGTACCCGGGATCCGAGGACGTCTCGGTGTGCGGCGAGGACCCCTGCGACGAGGGCTCGCGGACCTTCACCCTCGACCAGGGCCTGCGGCGGGCGCAGGTGGTCGCCCTGCCGCCGAGCGCCGGGGCCGGCCTGCGGTTGGAGGGCCCGTCGGGCGAGTCGGTGACGATCACCGAGCCAGGCGAGACCACCGTGGGCGACGTGGCCGCCACGGCCCGGTCGCTCGCCGGGCGCGGCCTGGCGGTCGACCTCGACCGACCCGAGGATGCGGCCGCCTGGGACGGCACGTGGACCGCCACCCTCGTCGATCCTTCGGGCGAGCAGGCGGGCGACGACGCGATCCTGCAGGTGTTCGTGTTCAGCGACCTCGGGATCGCCTTCGGCCAGCTGCCCGCCCTCACGCGAGGGGCCACGTCGGAGGTGACCGCCGCGCTCACCGCCCCCGAGGGCCTCGACGTCGAGCGGCTCGTCACCGAGGCCTCGGTCGAGCTGCGGGTGACCGACCCGGTGCACGGCGGCACCACCACCGTCGCCATGACCGGCCCGCCGGCCGGCCCCTTCACCGCCTCGCTGCCGGTGCCCGACGACCTGACCTCCAACGCCGTGGAGGCCGAGGTGGTGGCCGAGCTGACCACCTCCAGCAGCGCACAGCTGGTGGCTCGGTCGGCGCCGTCGGAGGTCTTGGTCCTGCGCCCCGAGGGGTCCATCCAGATCCTGCCGGCCAGCCTCAAGCTGCCGTCGCTCACCGGAACGGGATCGACCGACACGACCTTCATCCTGCAGGGAGCCGAGGCCGACGGGTGCGTCTGGTTCGGCGAGCTCGACGTGCCGTCCGCTCCCGAGGGCGCCGAGCCGATCGAGCTGACCATCGACGGCGACCCCCTGCCCGGCGAGGACGACTGCATCGAGGTGCCCGGGAGCGAGTCGCTCACCGTCCGGATCGCCGCGTCCCCCGCGGGTCGGGCGTCGGGCACGGTCCAGGGCTCGTTCCAGGTCTTCGAGCGCGTCGAGGGCGCCGAGTCGCCCACCACCACCGACCTGTCGTTCCGGTTCGACCTCGCTCGGGGCGTGGACGAGGCCCGGCGCCTCCTGCTGGTCGTGCTGCTCGTGCTCGGCGGCCTGGCCCTCCCGATGGTCCTGCTCCTCGTCATCAACGCCCTCACCGCCCGGTTCCAGACGCTCGACGTGGTCCGCGGGGCGGCGGTGCCGGTGCGGGTCGGCCCTCGAGGCGCGACGCGCACCGACGGCCCCCACGCCCGCAGCCTCACCCTGCGCGAGGGCGACTTCCACACCCTCACCGGCCAGGGGACGACGCGCTCGTTCACCTTCGGCGGCGTGGTGTTCCGGGCCAAGGCGTCTCGGAACCCCTTCGGAGCCACCATCGCCATGGCGGCTCCGGAGGGCGGCGCCGAGAAGCTCAAGGGCCGCGAGGGCAGCCGCGTCGAGCTGGACCCCGGCCTCGCCGGCTCGTGGATCTTCCTGCTCGACGCGGCCCGGACCCGCCGGGCGAGCGGCGATGCCGAGGGCCTGCTGCTCGCGTTCGTCGCCGAGGGCGACGTGCCCGCCCAGCTGAAGGGCCTGGTCCCCGACATCCAGGCCCGCCTCCCCGAGGTGGCCACCGGGCTCGCCCGACTGGTGCGGGCCACGCCGGCCAAGGCCCGCAAGGCCGGCCGCGGCGCGGACGCCGCGTCGGCGCCGGGCGCGGACGAGGCGGTCGACGAGGTCGACGAGGCCGATGCCGCGGCGGCGGTCGCCGCGCTCGACGACCCCCCGTCGGCCGACCCTCCGGTGATCGCCACCCCGGCGCGACCCGACGACGATCAGCGCGGCGCCGCCCCCGCGCCCGATGCGGGCGCCGACGAGGCGGCCGACGACCCGGCGCCGAGCGCGCCGCTCGGCTTCGGCGGCACCACCTCGGCGGCCCCGCCGCCGCCCACCGTCGTCGGCGACGACGACGATGGCCCGACGGCACCGCCGACGGGCTTCACGGGCGGCGGCCGCCCCTGACGCCGAGGCCCTCGGCTCAGCCAGCGGCGATGGCGGCGATGCCCGCGGCGGCGAGGGCCAGGCCGGCGAGCTGGACGCGGTGGAGCCGCTCGCCCAGCACCAGGCGGGCCAGCACCACGGTGGCCGCGGGGTAGAGCGACGAGAGGACGGCCACGATCGAGAGCAAGCCGCGGTTGGCCGCGGCGAGGTAGGTGGCGTTCGCGGTGATGTCGAAGGTTCCGGCCACGCTCAAGGCGGGCCAGGCGGCGCGGGCGGGCACGATCGAGGGCCCGAGCGGCCGCCCCCGCCGCAGGGCGACGAGCGCGAGCGCGGCGGCGGTGAGCACGATCGCGGTGGGACGGGCCACGACGAGGGGCCACAGCCCGGCGTGGCCGGAGGTCTCGCCGAGCAGGATGAAGATCACGCCGAACCCCAGCCCGGCGAGCACGGCGGGGCCGACCACCTCGCGCACGGGGAGCACGGCGGCGTCGACGGGGTGGTCCTCGTGGGCGGGGGCACCCGCGATCAGCACCACGGCCACCAGCGCCACCACGACGCCTCCGAGCGCGACGGCCGACGGACGCTCGCCGACGGCGAGCCCCCAGGCCAGCGGGACGATGGCGGCGACGACCGCGGTGATGGGGGCCACCACGCTCATGCGGCCCGACGCCAGGCCGCGGTAGAGGAGCGCGAGGGAGATGGGCCCGATGACGCCGCTGGCCGCACCGAGCCACAGGTCGCGGCCATCGGGCGTGGGGAGCTCGCCGACCACGGCCCACCCGAGCGTGGTGACGGCGAGGAGCACCGCGGCCACGGTGAACGAGCCGACCACCACGGTGGGGGACGCGGCGCGCTTGGAGGCCAGGCCCCCGAAGAAGTCGCCCGACCCGTAGAAGAGGGCCACCAGGAGCCCGAGGACGATGGCCATCGGCCCGGCACGGTACCGGTCGGCCACCGCTACGGTGCAAGGCCATGGCTGACCACATCCTCGAGGTCGACCTCCTGCGCTTCGAGTCCGGCGACGCGTCGGCTCGCGCGGCGGTGGTCGACGGCCTCCTGCGCTCGCTGACCACCGGGTTCGCCTACGTGCGCCACGACGTGAGCGAGGACCTCATCGACGAGGCGTACGGCTTGCTGCAGACCTTCTTCGATCTGCCCGCCGAGGAGAAGGCCCGGTTCGTGGCGCCCGGGACCCACGGCCAGACGGGCTACACGGGCCTGCTGGTGGAGACGGCGGCGACGGCCGAGGTGGCCGACTGGAAGGAGATGCTCAACTGGGGTCGCGACGTGGCGCCCGGGCACCCCCTGCGCGCCCGGTTCCCGCACCGCTACCACGACCAGGTGCTGCCCGAGGCCGCGGTGCCGGGCATCGCCTCGGTGCTGAACGCCTTCCACGACGCCATCGCCGACCTGCAGCGGCGGGTGCTGCGCATCGTCGCCGTCGGCATCGGCTGCCACGAGGCGTTCTTCGAGCGGTCGCTCGTCGACGGCTCCACGCTGAGCCGGGCCATCCACTACCCGCCGATGCGCTCGGCTCCCGACGCGCCGCACGTCTGGGCCGGCGAGCACGCCGACATCAACCTCATCACCGCCCTGCCCCGAGCCACCGCGCCCGGGTTG
Organism: Acidimicrobiales bacterium; assembly: GCA_020439525.1. Taxonomy (GTDB): domain Bacteria; phylum Actinomycetota; class Acidimicrobiia; order Acidimicrobiales; family Iamiaceae; genus Aquihabitans. Next base: position 15,506 of record JAGQSL010000070.1, read on the forward strand.
GAGGTGAAGGTGAAGAGCACCGGCGAGTGGATCCCGGCGGTGGCCCCGGAGGGGGGCGCCATCATCAACACCGGGCTCATGCTCGAGATCGTCACGAACGGCGTCATCGCCCCGGGCATCCACCGGGTGGTGGCCGACGCCGGCCAGGAGGGCGACCGCTACTCGGTCGTCCAGTTCTGCCACCCCACCCCGTGGACGATCCTCAGCCCCGTCGCCTCGTGCGTGACCCCCGAGCACCCGCAGCGCTTCGCGCCCATCGCCGCCGCCGACGCGCTCGACCTGGTGCTCTGGGACATCAACCTGATCGAGGGCGGCCGACCCGGCTGAGGGCCCGGCTCAGAGCTCCGGCATCCCCACGGTGGCCATGTCGGCGTCGAGCTCGGCGAGGATCTTCTCGATGGCCTCGCCTCGGAGGTTGGCCTTGGTGGCGGCGTACGCCCCCGTGCGGAGCTCGCCCAGGCGAGCCGCCTCGGCCAGGGCGGCCTCGACCACCTCGTCGGCCGGCACGACCCGGTCGAGGTAGCCCACGGCGGCGGCGCCGGCGGCGTCGTAGGGCTGGCCTCCCATCGTGGCGGCGGCGAGCGACGCGCGGGTGAGCCGCTGCGTCGCGAGGTCGACGGCGAACTTCGGCAGCGTCATCCCGATCGAGACCTCGGTCAGGCCGATCTTGCAGGGCACGTCGGCGCCGATGCGCACGTCGCACGACAGGAGGGTCAGCGCGCCGCCGGCGAGCGCGTGGCCGGTGCAGGCCGCCACGGTGGGCAGGCCGAGGCCGTAGATCCGACACCACCAGCGCGCACCGGCCTTCACCAGCTCCCGCATGGCCTCGACGCCGGCGGTCATCTCGGCGAGGTCGAAGCCGGCGGAGAACCGCCCGGGCCGACCGACGAGGACCAGCGCCCGGGCGCCGTCGGCCTCGGCCTGGGAGGTGAGCTCCTCGAGGCGAGCCACCACCGCCGACGAGAAGGCGTTGGCCTTGCCGTCGTCGAGGGTGATGACGGCGGTGGTGCCGTCGAGGTCGTAGCGGGGCAGCGCATCGGTCATGCGCCGCAACCTAGACCCCGCTCGGCTCCCGCTCGGTCGGCGTCTCGTCGAGCGTCCGTTGGAGCGCCGACGGGTCGAGGGTGCCGACGATCGCTCCGTCGGCCGCCACCACCAGGGCGTGGGCGACGTCGCCGCCCTCGATCCGCTGCAGGGCCGGGAGCAGTGCGTCGTCGGCCCGCACCACCGTGAGCCGCTCGAGCGGGTAGGCGAGCGAGCCCACCTCGAGGGTCTCCCATCGCACCGGCGGCACCGCCCGGATCGCGGCCGCGGTGAGCAGGCCTTCGACCCGCCCGTCGGGCCCGATCACCGGATAGGCCTGGTGCTCGGGCCGAGGGCTCGACGTGCGCAGGAAGTCGGCGACGCTGGACCACGCTGGCGCCGCTGGGGGATCGGCGGCCATGGCGTCGGCCACGGTGCGCCCCTCGAGCGCCCGGTAGATCGGCGCGGCGCGCAGCTGCTGCACGGCGCTGTACGCGATGAACGCGCCGACGAGCAGGGCACCGGCGCCGAAGAGCGGATCGCCGTCGGCGCCTCGCAGGTTGCGGACCCCGATGGTGACGAGGACCATCCCGGTGACGATGCCGGCGGCGGCGGACCACGTCTGGGCGAGCGCCTGGTTGCCGGTGACGCGCCAGATCGCGGCCGAGAGCACCTTGCCGCCGTCGAGCGGCGCCGCCGGCACCATGTTGAGCGCGGCCAGGAAGAGGTTGACGAGCCCGCCCCACCAGAACACCGTGCCCACCAGGTTCCAGATCCCGTGGTCGGGGATGAGGAAGGCGACCACGAGGAACGCCACGCCGCACGCCGCCGAGGCGATCGGCCCGACGACCGACACCCGGAACTCGGCGCCCGCCGTCGTGGGCGAGGACTCCATCCGGGTCACCCCACCCAGGAGCGTGAGCGACATGGAGTGCACGCCGATGCCCTCGTCGCGCGCCACCAG
>JAGQSL010000070.1:17501-23311 GCA_020439525.1 Acidimicrobiales bacterium
CCGAGCTCGTGGACGAGCAGCGAGAGGAAGAGGAGCAGGGCGCCGGCGGCACCGGCGATCCAGTAGGCCGTGGACGAGTGGCCGAGCGACCACGCCGGGAAGCCGCTGAGCGCGAGCTGCACCGTGTAGTAGCTGGCGATGAGCAGCACCGACACGCTCATGCCGAGCTTGATGCCGGCGATGCGCCCGAGCGGGATGTCCTTCCCCATGGGCCAACGCTACCGGCGCCGGGCGGGCGCGCGGTCGGCGGTTGGGCGCCACGGGGTGCGGGGTACGGGCTCTCCCAGTCGACGAAGGAGGCGCCGTGGCCGAGGCGACCTCCACGCTCGACCTGGCGACCGGGCTGACCTGCCCGATCGGGAGGTACCACCCGGCGATCGTGGCCCAGGCGGCCGCCACGCTCGGCTGCCTGACCGACCGGCAGGTCACCCTCGCCATCGGGGCGGGCGAGCGGCTGAACGAGCACATCACCGGCGAGCCCTTCCCGGCGGTCGACGTGCGCCACGAGCGCCTCGAGGAGGCGGCGGCGATCATCCGCGCCCTCTGGTCGGGCGAGTGGACCACGATCCGGGGCCATCACCTGAGCATCGAGGACGCCCGGCTCTACGACCTTCCCGAGCGGGGCGCGCGCCTCGTCGTGGGCGTCAGCGGACCGGCCTCGCTCGATCTGGCCCAGCGCGTCGGCGCCGACGGCATCATGGCCACCGACCCCGACCCGGCGCTCGTCGACGGCTGGGCCGAGCGTGGCGGCGACCGGTCGGCGACGTGGACCGAGGTGCCCTTCGCGTGGGCGCCGACGGCCGCCGAGGGCGAACGCGTGGCCCTCGAGCGGTTCCGGTTCGGCGCGCCGGGCTGGAAGGTGATGAGCGAGCTGCCCAACCCGGTGAACTTCGCGGCGGCGTGCGACACGGTCCGGGGGGAGGACCTGGCCGGATCGGTGCCCTCGGGCCCCGATCCCGCGCCCTACGTCGAGGCGGTGCGGTCGTACCTCGACGCCGGGTTCGAGCAGCTGAGCATCGTGCCGGTGGGCGACGACCTGGCCGGGACGATCCGCTTCTGGACCGAGGAGGTCCGTCCCGCCCTCGGCTGATCTCCTAGCTATTCCTACGGAATCCGTAGGAATAGCTAGGATCGGCGCCGTGGAGCTGGAGGGAGCGACGCCCGACGCCGGAGTCGTGCACATCGGCGGCATCCTGCTGCCCGACGAGGACATCATCCTCGAGCCCGAGCCGCGCCGCTCGCTCCCGCTGCGGATCGCCTACCTCTTCCTCGGCCTGGGCCTGTTCGTCACCGCCCTCGGCGTGATGAAGGAGGGTGCCGTCTCGCTCGTGCCCCACCTCGAGGGGTCGGTGTTCACCGACAACGCGCTCAGCACCCTCGGCCTCGGCTGGTTCGGCGCGTGCATCGTCCTGTCCGGCTCGCCGGTCGCGGCGTCGTCGCTCACCCTCCTCGACGGCGGGGCGATCGACCGCGACCAGTCCTTCACCATGCTCCTCGGGTCGCGCCTCGGCGCCGCCTTCGTGGTGCTCGTGGTCGGCACGATCTACGCCGTCCGCAACAAGACCCAGACCGGGCGCCGGGGACCGATCTCCATCGGGATCCTCTCGCTCCTGCTGACCTCGGTGCTCTACGTCCCGGCCGCCCTCGCCGGGTTCGTGCTGCTGCGTCGCGGCGCGTTCGACGGCCTCGACATCGGCGCGTCGCCCGAGCTCACGTCGATGACCGACCGCCTGTTCGGCTGGAGCGTCGACCTGATCGTCGACCTCGTGCCGTCCTGGGCGCTGTTCCCGGTCGGGCTGGCGGTGCTCCTCGTCGGCTTCAACGTGTTCGATCGGGTGCTGCCGAGCGTCGGGAGCACGCAGCTCGAGGAGCGCGAGGACTCGTGGGTCGACCGCAAGTGGCCGATGTTCCTCGTCGGCTGCGGCGTCACGCTGCTCACCCTCTCCGTGGCCGTCTCGCTCTCGGTCCTCGTGCCGCTCGTCGCCAAGGGCCACCTCCGCCGGTCGAACGTGCTGCCCTACATCGCCGGCGCCAACATCACGACGCTCGCCGACACCCTCGTGGCCGCGATCCTCGTCGGCGACCAGGACGCGGTCCGGGTGGTGATCGCCATCACCCTCTGCGTCACCGTGTGGACGGTCGCCATCTTGGCGTTCGCCTATCCGCTGCTCCGCAAGGTGATCCTCGGCGTCTCGCGACGGGTGCTCGCCTCGCCCACCCGGCTCGCCACCTTCACCGCCTGCCTGCTGCTGATCCCGGTGGCGCTCATCGCCGTCTAGGAGCGCCGGTCCGGCCTCGCTCGGTAGGTTCCCGCCATGGACCTCGGACCCATCGGCATCTGGACCTTCACCCTCGACCTCGTGCCCTCGGCGCGCAGCATCGAGCACGTCGACGAGCTCGACGAGCTCGGCTTCGGTGCGGTGTGGGTGCCCGAGGCGGTGGGGCGGGAGGCGTTCACCGGCGCGTCGCTGCTGCTGCGCGGCGGCACCGACATCGTGGTGGCCACCGGCATCGCCTCCATCTGGGCGCGCGACCCGATGGCGGCCGGTGCGGCCCACCGCACCCTCACCGAGGCGCATCCCGACCGCTTCCTCCTCGGCCTCGGCGTCAGCCACCAGCCCATGGTCGAGGGCATCCGCCGCCACGACTACACCAAGCCCTACTCCCGCATGGTCGAGTACCTCGACGGCATGGACGCCACGCTCTTCCTGGCCGCCGCCCCGACCTCCGAGCCCCGGCGGGTGCTCGCCGCGCTCGGGCCCAAGATGCTCGAGCTGGCCCGTGACCGCGCCGCCGGCGCCCACCCGTACTTCGTGCCGCCCGAGCACACGGCGATCGCCCGGGAGGCGCTGGGCGAGGGGCCGTTGCTCGCCGTCGAGCAGGCCGTCGTGTTCGAGACCGATCCGGCCCGCGCTCGTGAGGTGGCCAAGGCGCACACCGGCATCTACACGGGCCTGCCCAACTACGCGAACAACCTGCGTCGCCTCGACCCGACCCTGAGCGAGGAGGACTTCGCGGGGGCGGGCAGCGACTGGCTCATCGACCGGATCGTGGCCTGGGGCGACGAGGACGCCATCGCCGCCCGGGTGCAGGCCCACCTCGATGCCGGCGCCGACCACGTCTGCATCCAGGTGATCACCGAGGATCCCCGGGTCACCGACGAGGAGTGGCGCCGCCTCGCCGCGATGTTCGACCTGAGCTGAGCGCTCGGTAGCCTCGCCCGGGCCGGTGAGGACCGGCGGCGCGCTCGGACCGGGGAGGCAACGTGGTCGCACGCAAGGTGGTTCGACGGGTGGGAGCGGTGGCGGGCATCGGCGCCCTCGTGGTGGCGCTCGCCGGCTGCGACGACCCGCCCACCACCGAGCGGGTGGTCGTGGCCCACGCCTGCAAGATCTCCTCGAGCGTCGGCGACACCAGCGGCAGCGCGGAGTCGACGTTCGACACGACCGCGCCGCAGGCCGTGGCGCCGGGCGCCGAGTTCGAGGTGAAGCTGGTGCCCGCACCCTTCTCGCCCGACGGACGGCCCACGGGCGACGGCACCCTCGCCGAGGTGTCGGCCATCGCCTCGAAGATCGCGGTCCCGGCGGGGACCTCGCTGGTCTCGTACTCGATCGGTGGCTGGTCGAACGTCGGGTCGGGCACCCCGACGGTCGCGGCGAGCGGCGGCGTCGTCACCGTCACCACGCCCGGGCCGATCCGGTCGAGCACGCCGTCGTCGCCGAACGTCGCCACCCTCCCGACGCTCACCCTGCGCTTGAAGGCGACGGGGGCGGCGGGCACGAAGGTGCAGGTGGCGATGGCCGGCACCAGCACGTCGAACCCTGGCCTGACCTTCAAGGCCAAGGTCACCGGCACCATCATCGGCACGCTCAACACCACGCTGTCGTGCTACCCGAGCCCCAACCGGACGCTCCACAGCACGCTGATCAGCAACGACACCAAGGCGCCCGCCATCACCATCGCCAAGCCGGTCGACGGATCCACCGTGGCGAAGGGGGCCACGGTCCTCGCCGACTTCTCGTGCGACGACGGCTCCGGCGTCGGGGTGGCCACGTGCACCGGCACCGTGGCGAAGGGCGCCAAGGTCGACACGGCCACGGTCGGCACCAAGACCTTCACGGTCACCGCCACCGACAAGGAGGGCAAGCGCTCCTCCAAGTCGGTCAGCTACCGCGTCGTCTAGCGCTCGCCCGACCCACCCGCGGCGGCGAGCAGGTCGGCCACGAGGCCGCCGTCGTCCGCTGCGCCCATCATCGTGAGCAGGCGGGGGAGCGGGAACGAGCCGAGCATGCGCAGCTGCTCGGGGTCGGCCAGCATCGGGCGCAGGTCACCGCGCGGGTTGCGGCCGAGGGCGTCCATCAGCACCTCGTGGCCCACCGGGTGCTCGAGCCACTCGGCCACGGTGCTGTGGCGGTCGAGCGAGCCGGCGACGGGCGGACCGTCGATCGCCACGTCGGCCTGGGCTCGCAGGTCGCGCGAGGAGGCGCCCACCCAGATCCGGTAGCGGCCAGGATCGACGACCCAGCGACCGGCGCGCCGCGCCCACCGCGCCAGGTCACGCTCGGTCAGCTCGAAGGCGAGCGCTGCGGTGGCGCCCGGGTCGAGGTCGACCTTGGCGAACGCCCGGAGCTCCCGGACGGGGCCGGGCACCGGGCGGTCGAGCGGCTCCACGTAGACCTGCACGATCTCCTTGCCCGCCCGGTCGCCCGTGTTGGCGACCGTGACGGCGACGTCGACGAGCACGTCGCCGCGCCATCCGCCCGACGGGCGACGAGCGACCGACGCGCGCAGGTCGCGGTGCTCGAAGGTCGTGTAGCTCAGCCCGTGGCCGAAGGGGTAGCTGACCTCGCCGTCGACGGCGTCGTGGTGGCGGTAGCCCACGAGGAGGCCCTCGCCGTAGCGCACGTGGCGATCCTCACCGGGGAAGTTGGGGAACGACGGGGTGTCCTCCAGCCGGCGCACGATCGTCTCGGCGAGCCGACCCGAGGGGTTCACGGCGCCGACGAGCACGTCGACCACGCCGCCCGCGCCCGCCTGGCCGCCGAGCCAGCCCTCGACCAGGGCGCGGGCGTGGTGCTCCCAGCCCGACACCGCGACCATCCCGCCGTTGGCCAGGACCACCACCACGTTCGGGTTGGCCGCCGCCACCGACGCGAGCACCTCGACCTGCTCGGCGGGGAGCTCCACCGAGGTCCGGTCGAAGCCCTCGGACTCGAAGCTGGGCGGCAGGCCGAGGAAGCACACGACCACGTCGGCTCCGGTCGCGGCGGCGACCGCGTCGGCCCGCAGCGCGCCTCGGTCGGCGCGCGGCTCGTCGATGCCGAAGCCGGGGGCGTAGGCGAGCTCGACGGCGGCGGGCAGCGCGGCGCGCAGCTCGTCGAGCGCCGCGTCCACGCTCGTGGGGTTCACCTTGGAGCTCCCGGCGCCCTGGAAGCGGGGCTGGGTGGCGAAGGCGCCGATGACGGCGATGCGGCCGGCCTCGAGCTCGATCGGCAGGAGGTCGTGGTCGTTGCGCAGGAGCACGGTGCCGTCGGCGGCGGCCCGCCGGGCGAGGGCGTGGTGGGCGTCGTCGTCCATGGCGCCGCCGGCCTCGAGGCCCGGCGTCGCCCGCTCGATCAGCTGCAGCAGGCGGGCGATGGCGGTGTCGAGGACGGCCTCGTCGAGCTCGCCGGCCCGGACGGCGGACGCGATCGTGCGGGCGCTCGCGCCTCCGGTGGAGGGCATCTCGAGGTCGAGGCCGGCGCGCACGGCGGCGACCGGGTCGTCGACCGCTCCCCAGTCCGACACGACCAGCCCGTCGAAGCCCCACT
>JAGQSL010000454.1 GCA_020439525.1 Acidimicrobiales bacterium
GGAGCGCGCCGCGCAGGGCGGTGGAGCGGTCACCGGGGAGGCGGACCAGCGACGCCTTCTGGTCGAGGGCACGTCCGATCGCCTGGCGGATCCAGAACGTGGCGTAGGTTGAGAACTTGAAGCCCTTGCGCCAGTCGAACTTGTCGACGGCGTGCTCGAGGCCGAGGTTGCCCTCCTGCACCAGGTCGAGCAGCTCCATGCCCGGGGGCAGGGGGTACCGGCGGGCGATGCTCACCACGAGCCGGAGGTTCGAGCGGATGAAGCGGTCCTTGGCGCGGGCCGCGGCGCGGTCGAGGCGGCGGTCCTCGACGGACGTGGAGCCGTTCGCGATCCGCTCGCGCGCGGCGACGCCACGCTCGATGATCTGCGACAGCTCGCGCTCCTCCTGGGCGTTCAGGAGGGGGACGGCGCCGATCTCGTTCAGGTACTGGCCAACGGAATCGCTCATGACGCACTCTCCAACAGCACGGGTGGGACGATGATTCCCACCGGGAGCCGTTCCGAGAAGCGGTCCCGGCAAGTTTCTCGCAGGTAATTTGGAACCGTGACCACCGGGTTCCTTCTTCCCCGATCGCAGGTGACTCCGGTCACCCGCTGCTCGGCGAGGCCTGGGCCCGGCGCTCGGTGATGGTTCGGAGCCGAGGGCCTCGGCGGATCGGGGTCTTCGGCGGGACGTTCGATCCTCCCCACATCGGCCACCTGGTGGCCGCGCTGGAGGCCCGGGCCGCGCTCGAGCTCGACGTGGTGCTCCTGGTGGTGGCCAACGTGCCCTGGCAGAAGGCCGGGAGCCGGCCGATCAGCGCCCCCGAAGACCGCCTGGCGATGGTGCGAGAGGCCGCCGACGGGGCGGAGGGCCTCGAGGTGAGCGACCTCGAGCTGCGGCGCGGCGGTGCCAGCTACACCGCCGACACCCTCGCCGACCTGCGGCGCGACGAGCCCGACGCCGAGCTGTTCGTCATCCTCGGGCGCGACGCCGCCGCAGGCTTCGCCACCTGGGAGCGCTACGAGGACGTGGCCGCCGCGGCCACCCTCGTGGTGGTCGACCGTCCCGGCCCGCCCGTGGAGCTCGACGGGCGCTTCGCCTGGCAGCGCGTCGACATCCCCGAGCTGGAGCTGTCGAGCACCGAGCTGCGCGAGCGCGTGGCCGCCGGTCGGTCGATCCGGTACCTCACCACCGACGGGGTCGCGTCGGTGATCGAGGAGCGCGGCCTCTATCGTTGATCCGATGCCTCCGGAGCCGTCGACGCCCCCGAGCCGCCCGCGCCCCGGGGCCGACCTCCGTCGCCGGGCGCTCGGTCTCGACCCCTCGTCGGGCACCGTCGCGCCCGCTCCCGCCCCGTCGCCGGCCGCCACCCCCCGGCGCGAACCGCTCGCGGCGGCGCTCGCCCGGATCCCCGACCTCCACCCGGGGGAGGGGGTCGACGGCCGGCCGTCCGAGCCGGTCCGCGTCGACCCGGCCGTCGCACCCGAGCCCTCGGGCCCGCGCCCCGTGGCCACCCTCGTCCCGTCGGCCGAGATCAGCGGCGCGGTCGTCGCTCCTCCGCCCGAGCCCGAGCCCGATCCCGAGGTCGGGGCCGGGCCGGAGCCGTCCGACGAGCGGCCCCGCCGGGCGCGGCGCACCCGCACCGCGCCGCCGCCCCGGCCTCCGTGGTGGCGGCGGATCGCGTTCGCCGTCGCCCTCGTCGTGCTGATCGCCGCCATCCCGGCCCTCGGCTACGTGGGTGCCCAGCTGATCGCCGACTCCAAGGCGGGGAGCTTCACCGGCTCCTCCGCGAACCCCAGCGACCCGGGCTTCGAGGCACCGGTGGACCCGACCCCCACCGCCCTCGTCATCCAGAAGGACGCCGAGGGCGTGCCGACCGCCCTGACCTTCTTGTCGCTCGGCGGGGCCGACGGTGGCGGCTCGGTGATCTTCATCCCGCTCGAGACCGAGGTCGCGGTGCCGCGCTTCGGCATCGGCAACCTGAAGCTGGCCTGGGAGGCGACGCCTCGCGACCAGCCGGCGGCGGGCATCGAGCGGCTCACCTCCCAGGTGGCGCTGCTGCTCAACGTGGGCATCACCGAGACGATCGAGCTCACCGACGCCAGCTGGGAGCAGCTGACCGCGCCCGTCGCCCCGATCCAGATCCAGAACCCCGATGCCCTCGACCTGGGCTTCGGGACCACGGTGCCGTCGGGTGCCGCCGAGGTGCCCGCCGCCTTCGTGGGGCCGTACCTGTCTGCCACCCTCCCCGGCCAGAACGACCTGGCTCGGCTGGTGCGCCACGAGGCGCTGTGGCGAGGGTGGCTCGACCAGGTGGCGGCCTCCACGGCGCCCGACGCTGTGCCCGGTGAGACGACGGCCGGCATCGGGCGCTTCGCCCGGGCGCTCGCCGACGGTCCCGTCGACATCCAGACCCTGCCGGTGGAGCAGGCGAAGGACCCGGCGAACCTCTACCTGGTCGACAGCTCGGCCGTGAAGCGCCTGGTCACCGAGGCCGTTCCCTCGCCCACGGCCGCCGCGCCCGGCACCCGCTTCACCGTGCGGCTGCTCAACGGCGTGTCGGCCGACGCCATCCCCGGCGAGGTCGTCCGCGAGATCGTCGGGCGAGGTGGGGCGGTGACGATCCTGGGCAACGGGCCCGAGTTCGGCACCGACGAGACCGAGATCGTCTACGGCGATCCGCGCAACGCCGACGTGGCCAAGCTCGTGGCCACCTCGCTCGGCGCCACCGGATCGGTTCGGCTCGACCGGGAGGCGCCCGATACCGTCGACCTCACGATCGTGCTCGGCAGCGACATCCTCGGCGAGGCCACCGGGGGTGCGCCGGGCTCCACCGTGGCTACCGGAGGCAGCTGAATGCCCGACATCGACGACGACGCCCGCTGGCCCATCGCCGCCGCGCGCGCCGCGGATGCCAAGTCGGCCGACGACGTCGTGGTGCTCGAGGTGGGCCCGGTGCTCGCCCTCTGCAGCCACTTCGTCATCTGCTCGGCGTCGAACACCCGCCTCGTGCGCACCGTGGCCGAGGAGGTGGAGGAGCGCCTGGCGGCCGACGGAGGCCCCAAGCCGCTGCGGGTGGAGGGCCTCGACGACCTGCGCTGGGTGCTGCTCGACTACGGCGACTTCGTGGTCCACGTGCTGCTCGACGCGGCCCGCCGCTACTACGACCTCGAGCGCCTCTGGAGCGACGTCCC
>JAGQSL010000455.1 GCA_020439525.1 Acidimicrobiales bacterium
GCTCCCGCAGGTCGTGGCCCGCCGAAAACGCCGGGCCCTCGGCCGCGAGCACCACGACGCGGACCGACCCGTCGTCGTCGATGGCCGCGAGGTGGGCGACGAGGGCGTCGAGCACCGCCAGCGACAGCGCGTTGCGCGCCTCCGGGCGACGGAGGGTGAGCGTCGCCACGCCCCCTCGGTCTCGACGCTCGACCAGCTCCACGGCCAGGACGGTAGCGAGCGGTGCTCGGCCCGCGCGCCGGTCGACGCGTCCTCAGGCGGGACGGACCGCGACGATGGCCTGGAGCAGCCCGGCACCGACGCCCAACAGCTCGGAGGCGACCGCGCTGGCGGCCAGGGTGGCGGCGTCGCCCGCGACCGCCCGATTCCCCGCCCGCGTCAGCAGCACGAAGCGGGACTCGCCGGGCGGGGCGGGGTGGGCGCCGTCGCCGATCCAGGGGGCGACGGCCTCGGCGGCCGCCGTCGCTGCGTCGAGCCAGGCGGTCGCGGCGGTGGCGATCGGCTCGGGCGCGGGCGGTTCGACGATGGAGCCGCCGCCGCGGTGGTGGAGGAACCGCACCGAGCCGTCGGCGTAGGCCGCCAGCACGTCGTGGCCGGCGTCGACGGCCACCTCGGCGACGAGGCCGAGCACCTCGCCGGCGATCGAGGCGTCGGGGACGATCCCGTTCGCCCGAAGGAGGTGCCACGCCTGCAGCACCTGGCGCGACTCCCAGCCGAAGATCGGGTTGGCCACCTGCGACCACTCCCGGATGGCCAGGTCGGCGTCGCCGTTCGCCAGGTGGGCCCGGGCCCGGACGAACCGGCTCCACGGCTCGGCCCACGCCTCGCCCGACGAGCCGCCGTCGTCCGCTGGCCACTCGTCGATGGGCAGGTCGCCGTACAGCATCCGGCGCATCGGCTCGCCGGCCGCCGCATCCGAGAGCTCGGCCACCTCAGGTCCCGCCGGCGATCGACGGGTCGGCCAGGTGGTGGGACAGGTCGCCCACCAGGTCGACGAAGAACCGGCGCTCGACGAAGCACCACGCGTCGAGCTCGTCGCGCCCGAACGTGTCGCGGTAGCGCCCGGCGATGATCGGCTGCAGCGCCAGGCCGTCGGTGGCCTGGAGCACGACGTAGGAGGAGCGGGCCACGACCGTGCCGTCGGCGGCCGGCTCCTCCAGCACGGTGTCGGCCACGAGGTGCTTGGTGCGGGGCGACCCCTCGTGGAGCTGGGTCCCGGCCCGGTAGAACGCCGCGACCTCGGCCGCGCCCCGGGCGAACGGCGGCCCGTCCTCCCCCGCCGCCAAGGCGCCTCGGGCGAAGAGCGCCCCGACGCCGTCGAAGTCACCGGCGTCGATGCGTTCGCAGTACGTGCCGAGCAGGTTGCGAATGCGGTCGGCGTCGGTGAGCACGGGACGGGCGCCTCAGCCGAAGCCGGACTCGGAGATGGCCCGGAGCAGGGCGTCGGACTGGAGGCTCGGCAGCACCGATCCCCCGTCGACCACGATGGTCTGGCCCGTCACGTACGAGGCGGCATCGCTGGCGAGGAAGGCGATCACCTCGGCCACCTCGTCGGCCTCGCCGACGCGCCCGAGCGGCGTGCCCGACTCGGCGGCCGTTCGCCAGCCGTCGTTCGCCACGACGATCTCGGTGAGGGGCGTGTGGATCATCCCGGGCGCGACGGCGTTCACCCGCACGGCCGGCGCCAGCTCCACCGCGGCCGCCGCCGTGAGGTTGAGCACGCCCGCCTTCGCCGCCGAGTAGGGGGCCTCGCCCCGGGTGGGTCGGAGGCCGGTGAGCGAGGCGTTGTTGACGATCGAGCCTCGGCCCGCCTCGAGCATGATCGGCGCCGCCGCCCGGATGCCGTGGAAGGTGCCGGTGA
>JAGQSL010000008.1 GCA_020439525.1 Acidimicrobiales bacterium
AGCGGTTCCCCTGCTGCTCAGACCGATAGACCGACCGGCCCCCCCCTGGCCGGTCGGTCTCGTTTTTCCCCGGAGGCCAGTGCTCGCGTCCGCGAGCACTGGCCTACGGCGCGACCGAGCCGAAGTCCACGAAGCCGCTCGGATCGTGGCGGCCGAAGGTCCCGTGCTCGAAGAGGCCCCAGCCCTCCTGGCCGTCGAGCGTGGCCCGGCCCACGTGGTCGAGCAGACCGAAGGGGACCATGGCGGCGACCGCCGGGTCGGCCATGTCGACGTCGAGGCCCGACACCCAGTCGCGACCCCGCCACGTGCCGTGGGTCCAGTTCGGGTCGCCGCCGTAGCCGGTGCCGCCGTTGAGCGCGACGAACCCGAGCGATTCCACCTCGAGGGTCAGCGGCGAGCCGTCGCCCGCGGTCAGGTGGATCGTGGCGCCCGTGGGCTCGCGCGTCCCGCTGCGGTAGTGGATCTCGGCGCGCGGCCAGCCGAGCTGCTCGGGGCGGCGGCCGGTGCTCGCCGGCCAGATCCGGACGGCGTCGTTGAGGACCCGGTAGCCGTCCGGATCCTCCTGGATGATGACGACCACCGAGAAGTCGTCGAACCGCAGGGGCACGTACAACCACCAGAACCCCTCGATGGGGGCCTCCTCGTTGCGGCCGGGGGGCTCGGGCTCGCCGCTCGGGCGGATGCCCCAGGACCGGTCGCGGGTGCCCACCCAGGTGTCGTGGGTCGCCTCGAAGCGCTGCCCGGCCACCCGCAGCTCGCCCTCCCAGGTCCCGACCTGGGCGAAGCGCTGGGCGTCGAGGACGACGCGCCGGGCCGGCCCCGACCGCCACACGTGGGGCTCCTCGTCGACGGCGGGGAACGAGCCGTGCCAGGTGAGGTCGAAGCCGATCCCCTGGGCGTCGCCCTCGCAGACCAGCCGGACGCGCTCGAGCGGCTCGAGGACCTCGATGCGGAAGGGCCCGACCGACGGCGCGAGCCGGTCGTGGCCGTCGAGCACGTCCGACGCCCGGAGGCTGATCTGGTGGCCCCCGATGCCGACCGTCGCGTAGGCATCGATGAGGCCGAGGTTGGGGTAGATGCCGAGCCCGGTGATGAGGAACGGCTCGCCCGAGCGACCGTGGGCGTTGAAGTAGCAGCGGTCGTAGGCGTTGCGGTCCGAGCTCACCACGTGGGCCAAGGAGAGGGGCGCCTGGTGGATCGGGTACTCGTCGAGCGGGTGGGGCACGGGCAGACCTCCGGGAGGGTGGGGGAGCGCAGGCTGGCCCGGATCTGACGGGTCGTCAACCGGCGGCCCGAGGCCCCTCGCCTGGGCCGCTCTAGGCTCTCGCCGATGGAGCCCGCCGCCTTCTTCGACCTCGACCGGACGCTGCTGCGCGGGGCGAGCGGCCCCATGTTCTCCACGATGCTCAAGCGGGTCGGCGTGCTGCCCGACCGCTCGATCCCCGGCGAGGGGTTGGTGTTCAAGGTCTTCGACGTGATCGGCGAGACGATCCCGTCGATGATCGCCACCCGCCAGATGGCGCGAGCTGCGGCGGGTTGGGATCGGTCGCTCGTCCAGGACGCCGGGCGCATGGCGGCCCAGCTGCTGATCGACGAGGTCCCGGGCTTCGCCAAGGCCGCCATCGCCGAGCACCAGGCGGCGGGCCGCAAGGTCGTGATGGCCACCACCTCGCCCTACGACCTGGTGAAGCCGCTGGCCGACGCGCTCGGGATCGACGACGTGATCGCCACCCGCTACGGCGAGGCCGACGGCCGCTACGACGGCTCGGTCGACGGCTTCTTCGTGTGGGGCCCCGGCAAGCTCGCCGCCGTGCGCGACTGGGCCTCGCGCCAAGGGGTCGACGTGGCCGCCAGCTGGGCCTACTCCGACTCCGTGTACGACCTGCCGCTGCTGTCGGCGGTCCGCCGCCCGACGGCGGTCAACCCCGATCCTCGCCTGCGGGTCGTGGCCGCCGTGCGGCGCTGGCCCACCCGGCACTTCGACGTGCCGGCCGGGGTGCCGAAGCTGGCGGGCATCGAGCCCCAGCGGGCGCTGCACCTGCTGGCGCGCCCGCAGCTGTTCCCGTGGGTCCGCTTCGACGTCGGCGGGATCGACCGCATCCCGGCCGAGGGCCCGGCGATCCTGGTGGGCAACCACCGGTCGTACTTCGACCCCCTCGCCATCGGCTGGGCGCTGGCGCAGGCCGGGCGGCCCGTCCGCTTCCTCGGGAAGAAGGAGGTGTTCGACGCGCCGATCGTGGGCCAGGTCGTGAGCGCCCTGGGCGGCATCCGCGTCGAGCGCGGGACCGGCTCCGACGAGCCGCTCCTGGCGGCCGCGGCGGCGCTCGAGGCCGGCGAGGCCGTCGCGCTGATGCCCCAGGGCACCATCCCGCGGGGCCGCGCCTTCTTCGAGCCCGAGCTGAAGGGCCGCTGGGGGGCGGCGAAGCTCGCCGCCATGAGCGGCGCGCCGGTGATCCCCATCGGGCTGTGGGGCACCGAGAAGGTGTGGCC
>JAGQSL010000456.1:0-1482 GCA_020439525.1 Acidimicrobiales bacterium
GTCGGCCCGGGCCCGCCGCTCGTCGGGGCCGTCGGCCGCGCCCTCGAGCACCTCCAGGGCCCGGCGCGCCCATCGTTCGGCCTCCGCATCGGCCACGACCTCGAGCGCTCGGCGCCCGGCCGCGACCGCGGCGGTGGCCGCTCGCGCCGGTGGGCACGCCCTCCCGGCGGCGACGAGGTGCTGGGCCGCGGTGAGCACGGCGTCCTTGCTGGCCGCTCCCGACTCGAGGGCGTCGGCGATCCGCACGTGGAGGCGAGCCTCGCGGTTCCGGCTCGTGCGGGCGATCAGCGCTTGGCGGACCAGCTGGTGGGGGAAGGTCACCCACCCGATCTCCTCGTCCTCGGCGAGGACCCCCTTCGCGATGGCGTCGTCCACGAGGTCGAGCACGGCGCCCTGGTCGAGGTCGGTCACGGTGGCGAGCAGGGTGATGTCGGCGCGCTGGCCGATGACGGCGGCGGCCGACAGCACCGCCGCGGCGTCGGGGTCGAGGGCGGCGAGGCGCTGGTCGAGCACCTCGCGGACCGAGCTCGGGAGGTCGCGCGCGTCGACCGTGGCCCCGGCGTCGGCGAGCGCCTCGACGAAGAAGGGGTTGCCGGCCGTGCGCTCGACCACGAGGTCGACCGCCTCGTCGTCGGCCTCGGCGCCGCGCTCGGCCAGCAGCGCCGCCACGTCGCCGCGCCCGAGGCCGCCCACCTCGACGGCATCGAAGCGTTGGGCCCGGCGGACCTCCGCGAGGAACCGGTCCACGTCCGCGGTGGGGCGTCCGGCCGGCCGGCGCATCGTGGCCACGATGAGCGACCGGCCCCCGCGCGGGGTCGACAAGACCTGCTCGAGCAGGGTGAGCGTCGAGGGGTCGGCCCATTGGAGGTCGTCGATGACGAGGAGCATGGGCGTGGCGATCGTGACCTCGCCGAGCAGGTCGGCGAGCGATTCGTACAGCTCGAAGCGCTCCGTGCGGGCCGGCAGCTCGGCATCGCCCGCCAGCTCCGGCAGCAGCAGGCCCAGGGGCGGTCGGGGGGCGACCAGCTCGGCGACGCGATCGGCCGGGAGCGACCGCAGCGCGGTGCGCAGCGCCTCGACGACGGGCTGGTACGCGATCAGGTGGTCGACGCTGCACCGACCCCAGAGCACGTAGGCGCCCTCGGCGTGCAGCTCGCGCGCCAGCTCCTGGGCGAGGCGCGTCTTGCCCGCCCCGGGCTCGCCGGCCAGCACCAGGAGGCGCCGCTCCCCGGCCAGGGCGGCGTCCCACGCCGCTCGCAGGGCGGCCCGCTCGGCCGAGCGGCCCACGAACGCGCTGCGGGTGCGCCGCTCGGCCACGGCGGGCGGCAGGGGCAGCGGGCTGCCGTCGCTCGTGGCGTGGCCTCGGACGGCGGGCGCGGCGGGCGACGACGCGCCGAGCGACGGGTCCTGATCGAGCACGGCATCGGCCAGGCGCCGGAGCTCGGGGCCCGGGGCCGTCCCGAGCTCGGCGGCGTAGGTGGC
>JAGQSL010000456.1:1524-5159 GCA_020439525.1 Acidimicrobiales bacterium
AGCACGAGCTGCTCGGCGAAGCGCTCGTGGAGCGGATGGGCCGCCACCAGGGCCTCGAGCTCGGACACGGCCTCGCCGGCGCGATCCAGGTCGAGGAGCGCATCGATGCGGCCCTCGTCGGCCCGGAGCCGCAGCGCCTCGAGGCGCACGGCGTCGCCTTGGGCCCACGGTTCGTCGTCGACCTCGGCGAGCGAGCGGCCGTGCCACAGCGAGCGGGCCGCGGCGAACGCCCGCAGTCGGGCCTCGGGGTCGTCGGTCCCGTCCCCCTCGGCCACCAGGGCCTCCGCTCGTTCGGCGGCGAAGGCCTCGGGCCCGACCGCCAGGCGGTAGGCATCGCCCTCACGGGCGATGGCGGGCACGTCGCCGCCCAGGGCCTTGCGCAGGTTGGAGACGTAGCTCTGCAGGGTGTTGGTGGCGCTGGCGGGTGGCTCGCCGCCCCAGAGGTCGTCGATGATCCGGTCGATCGGCACCGGGGCACCGGCGGCCAGGGCGAGGCGGGTGAGCACGGAACGCTGCCGCCGTCCGCCGAGCGGCAACGCGACGCCGTCGCGCCGCGCCTCCACCGGACCGAGGATCGAGACGACCAGGGGCGCCGTCACGGCGCGGGGTACTCCTCGGGGCCGAGGGCCAGGCGGATGCCCAGCTGGTCGGCCAGCGCGTGGCTGCGCACCCGGTCCTCGGCCGCCTGCTCGGCGTCGCCCGGACCGTCGCGCCGCTCGAGGAGGATCCCCCGCTCGGCGATCGAGCGCGCCAGGTTCAGCGTCGCGCCCTGGTCCAGGGCGAGCGCCACGGCTCGATCGAGGGCGTCGACGGCGGCGTCGACGTCGCCTGCTGCGGCCAGGGCGAGCCCGTGGAAGCGGTGCAGCGGGCCGAGGCACACCGCGCCCATGCCGGTCACGGCCATGCGATCGGCGTAGGGCTCGAGCAGATCGGCCAGCTGGCGACCTCGGCCGGGATCGTCGAGCAGCCAGCAGACCTCGGCCAGCTGAGCGACGGTGGTGGACCACGTCGAGTCGCGAGCATCGAGGCCGCCGGTCGCGAAGACCTGTTCGAGGGCGTCGCGCGCCTCGTCGAGCATCCCCGCCGCGGCGCACGCGGTGGCGTGCCCGGTGAGCCACACCGGCATCCCGGGGTAGGCCGCCACCATGGCCCCGGTCAGCTCGGTGATCTGGCCGACGATGCCGAGGTCCCGGGCGAGCAGGAACTGCTGGCCGGCGCGGGCGTGGCGGGCGTTGTCGGCGTGGGAGATCTCCCCCAGCTCGTCGGCCTTGGCCGACAGCGCGTCGGCGTCGGCGTGGTGGCCCTCCATCTGGGCCACGGCTGCGGCGAGGAACAGGTGGTAGGCGTCGTAGACGGGTCGGTGGAAGGGGGCGATCACCGCCTCGAGCTCGTCGATCCTCCGGCGAGCGGCGTCGGCCTGCGCGTGCTCGAGGAGGTCGACCACGTCGAGCACCATGCCCACGACGACGAGCTCGCTCCATCCCGCGGCCGTTGCCGCATCATGCATGGTCGGGCCCACCTCGAGGCGCCGATCGAGGCCGTCGGGCGTGGCGTGGGCCAGCCGCTCGGCGAGCAGCGCCAGCGCGAGGAGATCGGGGTGGTCGGGGTGCTGGCGAGCGCCGGCGAGGGCGGCGGTCGCCAGCTCGCTCTGGCGCCGGCGATCGAGCGCGCTGTTCAGGGCGATCGAGCTCCACGCCAGCACCGCGGTGCGGTGGGGCTCGTCGTCGTCGACCGGCAGGAGGTCGAGGGCCTCGTCGAGCAGGGCCAGCAACTCGTGGTCGACGGTCCCGAACGCGAAGCCCACGCCGGCCGTCGAGAGCGCCCGCTCCTGGGCGGCCCGGGCGAGCACGTGGCCGTCACGTCGCGCCCGGGCGCCGTGCTCCACGCGCTCGAGCACCGCTCGGGCGACGGCGACCTCCCCCAGGCGCCGGCTGGCCTCGGCCACCAGGAGCTGGGCCGGCGCCTCCACCGCCCAGCGCTCGTCGTCGTCGCCGATCGCGGTCGCGGCCTCCACGGCGCGCCGGCCCCAGGTCCGCGCTTCGTCGTCGGCGAAGGCGTTGAGCGACCGCAGCCCGGCGTCGACGGCGGCCCGGGCGGCCCGGGCCGGCGGGCACAGGCGCCCCGCCCGGCGGAGGTGGTCGGCCACGGCCACCACGGCGGCGGCGCCGTGGCGAGCATCGATGGCCTCGGCGACCTGGAGGTGCAGCTGCGCCTCGCGGTTGCGCGTCGTGCGGGCCACGAGCGCCTGGCGCACCAGGGCGTGCGGGAAGGTGACCCACCCCAGCTCCTCGTCCTCCACCAGCACCCCGCTGTCGACCGCGGCGTCGACCTGGTCGAGGAGCGCGTCGGGGTCGAGGCCGGTGGCGCGCTCGAGCACGTCGAGCTCGATCCGGAGCCCGATGACCGCGGCGGTCGTCAAGACCCGCGCCGCCTCGTCGTCGAGGCCTTCGAGGCGCAGGTCGATGAGGTCGCGCACCGATTCGGGCAGGTCGCGGTCGTCGAGCGAGAGGATGTCGCCGCCACGGGCGGCGAGCGACTCGAGGAAGAAGGGGTTGCCGCCGGTGCGCTCCACCAGCGCGTCGGCGCGCAGGTCGTCGACCTCGACGCCCCGATCGCCCAGCAGGGCCATCGCGTCGGACGCGCCCATGCCGCCGACCGTGACGAGGTCGAGCCGTTGGTCGCGGCGCAGGTCGGCGACGAGCCGGTCGAGGTCGTCGGTGGGACGACCGGCCGGGCGCCGCACGGTGGCCAGCACCAGGAGGCGGCCGCTCACGTCCTGGCGCACGAGGTGCTCGATCAGGTGGAGCGACGAGCGGTCGGCCCACTGCGCATCGTCGACGACGAACACGACCGGCCCGGTGAGCGACACCGCGCCGATCACCTCGGCCAGCCCCTCGTAGAGCTCGTAGCGCTCGGTGCGGCTGGCGGCACGGCCCCCGGCGCCGTCGTCGAGCGCGCCCTCCGGCGCCGTCCCCTCGGGAAGCAGCAGCCGCAGCGCGGGCCGGGGCGCCACGATGGCCCGAACCCGCTCGGGGCTCACGGCTCGCAGCGCCGTGCGCAGCGCCTCCGCCGCCGGTTGGTAGGCCACCAGGTTCTCGGCGGTGCAGCGACCCCAGAGCACGTGGCCACCGACGTCGTGGACGGCGTGGGCGAACACCTGGGCGAGGCGGGTCTTGCCCATCCCGGCTTCGCCCTGGACCACGACGAGCCGGCGGTCGCCCGCGGCGACGGCGTCGAGCGAGGCGGTCAGGCGGGCGAGCTCCTCGCCGCGCCCGACGAAGGCGGTGCGCTCGCGCCGCTCCGTGACCGCGGGGGGCAGGTCGAGCGCGCCGCGGGGCGGACCGACCTCGCCGAACGCCTCCGCCGGACCGGCGGCGGGAGCGATCGACGGGCGGACCGGCGGCGGGCCCGAGGCGGTGAGGGTCGGGTCGTCGGCCGCCAGGCGCTCGGCGAGCGCGGCCAGACCGGGGCCCGGGTCGAGCCCCAGCTCGTCGGCGAGCCGAGCGCGCGCTCGCTCGACGGCCGCGATCGCGTCGTTGCGCCGGCCCGTGCGGGCCAGGGCCAGCGCGAGCTGCTCGACGAGGCGCTCTCGGAGGGGGAACGCCTCGACCGCCGCCGTGAGCTCGCCGACGGCG
>JAGQSL010000457.1 GCA_020439525.1 Acidimicrobiales bacterium
GCAGGTTGTGCACCCGCAGGCGCAGCTCCTCGGCATCGAAAGGCTTGATGAGGTAGTCGTCGGCGCCCAGGTCGAGGCCGGCGACGAGGTCGTCGGTGGTGGCCGCCGCGGTGACCATGATGATGCGGGCCGGGCGTCCCGCATCGCGAACCCGGGCGCAGAGCTCGTCGCCGTGCAGCTTCGGGAGGTCACGGTCGAGGACGATCACCTCGTACTCGTTGACGAGCGCCTTCTCGAGGCCGGCCTCGCCGTCGAGGGCCACGTCGACGGCGTAGGCGTGGTTCCGCAGGCCGCGTGCGAGGGTCTCGGCCATCCGCTCGTGGTCCTCGACGATCAGCACCCGCACGAGCGCTCCCCTCGCCGCCCGGCGGCGGCCACCCGACGGTCCCGCACGGCCGTCATCCGGTGAGCGTCTGCTGGATCGGCGTGCCGCGGAAGCAGCCGACCGTGTAGGGGAACTCGCGGGTGGCGTGGTAGTGGTACATCTCGACCTGCTCCCCATCCCAGGTGATGGTGTGGGTGTGACCGTGGCACTCGTCGAGGTCGGCGTCGGTGAGCTCCTCGCCATCTTCGCCGCGGAGGCCGTAGATGCCGAACCCGTCGTACGCGTAGCCCAGCAGGTTCGAGTGGCCGGTGCCGGGATCGGCGATGCACGTCGTGAGCGAGTGGTAGTGGTACGCCCCCCGCTCCTGGGGGTGGCCCTGGCAGTGGTCCTGCGCCTCCCAGGCCACCGCGTCGCGGCCGCCGGCGTCGAAGGCGTCGAAGATGGCGGCGCCGGTGAGGGTCACACCCACCTCGCCGCGCAGGCACGTCGGCTGGTCGGCGACGGTCGGGGTGGCCGGCACCTCGATCGAGAGCACCTGCTCGGAGATCGAGTTCGGGTTGGCGTCGTAGGCGCGCACGTCGTCGTCCGCCCCGATGGGGAACTCGCCGGTGGTGTGGTCGGGGAGGTCGTTGCCCACGAAGCGCCGCACGTCGCCCGCCACCTCCGTCGTGAACTGGTGGTCCCACGCGACCTCGCCGTCGACCACGCCCTTCTTCGTGGCGTCCCAGGTGGTCCCGTCGTCGTTGAACCACGGCCCCCGCTGCTGGGCGCCGCCACCGTCGAAGGTGGTCCGGCAGGTGTACAGGTAGCCCGCCTCGGGGGTGGTGGTCCAGCGTCCGTCGCCCACCGGCAGGTGGGTGACGTCGACCGGCCCGCTGCTGGTGGTGGCGGGCGACGACGTGGTCGTGGTCGCCGCGCCGTCGTCGGAGGTGCTCGTGGCGCTGACGCTGGCGGTGGACGCTTCCGTCGAGGCGGCGTCGGGATCCGACGAGCCGCAGCCCACCAGCAGCACGGCCCCGATCGCCACCACCAGGGCGGCGCGACGGGCGCGGCCGCCCGCACGGAGGTGGGGGGAGGTGGTCGGTCGGGGCATCGGAGCTCCTCGGGGCGCGGCGGTGCGGTCGGCCGCCACCTTGGCGCCCCCGAGGTTGCCACGACGTGAACGGGGACGGCGGCGGGGTCGTCGCCTCAGAGCCCGTCGAGGATGGCGCGAGACGCCGAGCAGCCCAGGCGGGTGGCGCCGGCGTCGACCATGGCGAGCGCGGTCGCGGTGTCGCGGATGCCCCCGCTGGCCTTCACGCCCAGGCGTCCGTCGACGGTGCGGGCCATGAGCGCCACCGCATGGAGGGTGGCCCCTCCCTCCGGGTGGAACCCGGTGGAGGTCTTCACCAGGTCGGCGCCGGCGGCCTCGGCGGCCTGGCATGCGGCCACGATCGCGGCATCGTCGACCTGGGCGGCGGACTCGATGATCACCTTCAGGACGACGGGCGGCGGCGCGGCGGCGCGCACGGCGGCGATCTCGGCCTCGACCGCGGCCCACATCCCGGACCACGCGAGCCCCAGGTCGATCACCACGTCGATCTCGGTGGCGCCCTCGGCGACGGCCTGGGCCGCCTCCGCCGCCTTCACGTTCGGGTGGTGGGCGCCCGACGGGAAGCCGATCACCGTGCACACCGCGATCGAGCCCGGAAGGGCGTGTTCGGTGAGGGGCAGCCGGTTGGGCGAGACGCAGACCGCGCCGACGCCGAGCTGCACCGCCTCCCCGCAGAACATGGCGATCTGGCCGGGGGTGGCCGTCGGGGCCAGCAAGGTGTGGTCGATCATCCGGGCGAGGTCGGCGCGCTCCATCGGGCCATGGTGCCACCGCCGTCGCCGCATCCCCACCTCCCGACGCCCTGACCAGGCATGACGGCCCGTCAGATCCGCGCGCGGCATCCCGAGATCGCCCATCATGGGGCCGTGCTCACCACCGTCGTCGACCATCCCCTCGCCCGGCGGGCGCTCACCACGCTGCGCGACCGCGACACCGGTCGCGCCGCCTTCCGGGTGGCGATGGACGACCTGGCCGGGATCCTCGTGTACGAGGCGACCCGCCAGCTCCGCGTCGAGCAGGTCCGGATCGCCACGCCGCTCGCCGAGACCGACGGTGTCCGGGTGGCCGAGCCGCCCATGGCCGTGCCGGTGCTCCGGGCGGGCCTGGGCCTGCTCCCCGGCGTGCTGCGCTACCTCCCCGACTGCCCGACGGGGTTCATCGGCGTGGCCCGCAACGAGGAGACCCTCCAGCCCGAGCCCTACATGAACTCGGTGCCCGACGACCTCGACGGGCGCGACGTGCTGGTGCTCGACCCCATGCTCGCCACCGGCGGCTCGCTCACCTACGCCTGCGGCCTCCTGCGCGACCGCAACCCCGGTCGGCTGGTGGCCGTCTGCGTCATCGCCGCCCCCGAGGGGGTGGCGGCCCTCGACCGCAGCGGCCTCGCCGACGAGCTGGTGGTGGGGGCCATCGACGACCACCTCAACGAGGTCAGCTACATCGTCCCGGGCCTGGGCGACGCCGGCGACCGGCTCTACGGCACCGCCTGACCTCGGCCGACCCTCGGATCACCCGAGTCCGGTGGCCGCGGCGATGGCCGTGGTGAGCGAGGCGAGCTCGGCACCGGCGCGGGCGCGGGCGTCGGCGACCGCTTCCCCGCCGTCCACCGCCTCGACCACCTCCACGTAGCACTTGAGCTTGGGCTCGGTGCCGCTCGGGCGCACCACGACCCGCCCGCCGTCGAGGCGAAGGATCAGCACATCGCTCGGCGGGAAGCCCCGGGACGGATCGCCCGGCGCGAGGTCCTCCACCGCCACCACCCGGCGCCCGGCCAGCTCGCTCGGCGGCGCGGCGCGCAGGGCGTCCATCGCCTCGCCCAGGCGCGCCATGCCGTCGGTGCCGGCCACCCGAGCCGACCACTGGCCGGTGAGGTGGACGCCGTGGGCGAGGGCCAGCTCGTCGAGCACGTCGAGCACGGTCCGACCCTCGGCGGCGAGGACGGCCACCACCTCGGCCAGCTCCATCGCTGCGGTGATCCCGTCCTTGTCGTGGACGAGGTCGCCGATGCAGAACCCGAGCGCCTCCTCGTAGCCCAGGCCGAGGTGCCGGCCCTCCCCTGCGGCCCGGCTCAGCCACTTGAACCCGGTGAGCGTCTCGACGTACGCGACGCCGGCGGCCGCGGCCATCTTGCCCAGCAGGCTCGACGACACGATGGTGGTGGCCAGCACCGCGGTGGCGTCGAGGCCACCGTGGCGGAGCAGGTGGTGGGCGAGGACGACGCCGATCTCGTCGCCCCGCAGGGCCCGCCACCCGCCCGGCGCGCTCGGATCGGGTACGGCGGCGCCCAGCCGGTCGGCATCGGGGTCGTTGGCGAGGAGCACCTGCGCCTCCGTCGAGCGCGCCGTGGCCACGCCGAGGTCGAGGGCACCCGGCTCCTCGGGGTTCGGGAAGGCGACGGTGGGGAACGCCGGGTCGGGCTCGATCTGCTCGGCCACCTCGGCGAAGGGCGCGAACCCGCAGGCCGCCGCCACCCGCCGGACGGTGGCGGCGCCGACACCGTGCATGGCGGTGTACGCCACCCGGACCTGGCGAGCCGATGGCACCAGCCCCACCCGGGCGGCGCCCTCGACGTAGGCCGCCACCAGGTCGTCGCCCACCCGG
>JAGQSL010000458.1 GCA_020439525.1 Acidimicrobiales bacterium
GCGGCGACGGCGGCGACCTCGACGTACTCGTCGATGGTCGTGTCCGGCCCGAGCACGGCGTCGAGCGGCTCGTCGTGCAGCGCGGCCGGGTCGTGCACGAGCGTGGCGACCAGGTCGCGGTGGTGGTCGGAGAGGCTCGGATCGACGCCGCGTCGCACGGCGGCCGCCGCTCGGCATTCGGCGGCCACGGCCACCCGCTGGGTGCTGGTGAGCCAGCGACCGGGGCGCTCGAGCGAGCGCCACACGGCCCCCACCGCCGCCGCGATCGCGCCGTCGGCGCGCGCCACGAGCTCCTGCATCCCCACGGACCCAGCCTAGGTCCGGGTCGGGACCTCGGACCCTGTCGCCGAGGGGTGGCCGATCCGATGGTGGAGCCAGGACAGAGGCACCGACCCGAGGGAGGCGCGCCCCCGCCATGGCCCCGCCCGAGCACCGCGAGATCGGCTCGGTCGCCATCGACGGCGACCCCGACATCGTCGCGGAGCCCCATGCGCTCTCGATGGTCTACGGCGGGGGCGGTCCGTTCGGGATCGCCTACGGGCTCGGCGTGGCCACCGGCCTCGCCGAGGCGGGGATCGACGTGGCCGGGGCGCCCTCGCTCGGCACCTCGGCCGGGTCCTGGGTGGCCTCGGCGATGGCCCTCGGCCTGGGCTACGACGCCTTCGACGGGATGGTCGCCCCGTCGGTCCCCACCCGGCGCGACGTGCTCGTCGAGATCGCTCGCGACGTGTTCGGTCGGGCGCGGCACCACCTGGTGGCCGTCTCCGCCGTCCGCGTCCCCACGGGGCGCCGCCAC
This sequence comes from Acidimicrobiales bacterium, assembly GCA_020439525.1. GTDB lineage: Bacteria > Actinomycetota > Acidimicrobiia > Acidimicrobiales > Iamiaceae > Aquihabitans. The sequence continues at coordinate 797 of JAGQSL010000458.1, forward strand.
ATCCTCGACGGCGAGCGCTACGACCTGGCCGACCTGATCGCCGCCTCGTCCGCGGTTCCCGGCCTGTTCCCGCCGCACGAGATCGAGGGGCGCGCGTACGTGGATGGCGGGATGTGGTCGGCCACGTCGGTCGACGCCGCCCGCGAGGCGCGCCACGTGATCGTGGTCGCGCCGCTCGCCGGGCCGGTGCTCGGTCCGATGGGTCGCACTGCGGGCGTGCTGCTGGGCCGGGAGCTGGATCGCTGGCGTCGGCGCCACCAGGGCGGGACCATCGCCTACCTCCGGCCGAACCGCGCCATCGGCAGGATCCTCGGTCGCAGCCCGATGAACCTCTTCGACAGCGAGCGCGCCCACGCGACCTATCCCCTGGCCCTCGAGCAGGGCCGGGAATGGGGCGAGCGCCTCGCCGCCGACCTCGCCGACGGAGCCCGTTTGCCCGGGCGGCGCCGCGGGTAGCTGCGACCACCATGTTCCTCGACAACGCGCACGGCGTGTGGCGAGCCCTCGTCGTCGGCGTGGCCGCCTACGCCCTCCTGGTGCTGGCCGTGCGCGTCGGCGGGAAGCGCACGCTGAGCAAGATGAACGCGTTCGACCTCATCGTCACCGTCGCGCTCGGCTCCACCCTGGCCACGGTGGCCCTGTCCTCGGACGTGTCGCTCGCCGAGGGCGCGACCGCGTTCGGGGTGCTGGTCGCGGCGCAGTTCGCCGTGGCGTGGTCGTCCGTCCGGGTCGCCGGCGTGCGGCGGGTGGTGAAGGCCCGGCCGGTCCTGCTCGTGCACCGGGGTCGGATCCGCCCCAACGTCTGCCGGCGTGAGCGGCTCACCGAGGGCGAGGTCCGCCAGGCCGTGCGAGCGTCCGGGGTCGGCGGCCTCGACCAGGTCGCCGCCGTCGTGCTCGAGACCGACGGGAGCCTGAGCGTGATCACCGACGGGAAGCTCGGCGACGCCGGCGCGCTCGCCGACGTGGACGGTGCCGAGGTCCGGCCTCCGGGCTGATCTGGGGGATCCCTAGCGCTCCCTGGGGGGCGTCCCCCGGGGGTCGTGTCCGGTTCGCCCGGCCCAATGGGTCCATGGCCCACCCCACCACCCCCGTCACCTCACCTGCCCTGGGCGACCTCGCCGCCTCCACTCCCGCCGACCGCAACCGGGCAGTCGACCTCTACCGAGCCGCGGCCATGGTCGTGGTGGCCCTCGGCCACTGGCTGGGCATGGTCGCCGTGCTCCGCCACGGGGCGCTCGACGGCGGCAACCTGCTCGACTGGTCCCCCGAGTACGGCTGGATCACCTGGATCGGCCAGGTGATGCCGCTGTTCTTCTTCGTCGGTGGCTTCGCGTCGGCCACGTCGCTGCGCTCGGCCGAGCGACGCGGGGTGCGGCCCGCCGACTGGATCGCCACCCGCCTCCACCGGATGGTGGCCCCGGCCGCCGCCCTCGCCACGTTCTGGGCCGTGGCCCTCGCCGTGGGCACCGCCGCCGGCATCGGAGGCATCGTCTCGGTCGGGGCCGTCGGTGCCGCCATCCCCCTGTGGTTCCTCTCCAACTACGCGATCGACACCGCGCTGGCGCCCTTCACGTTCCGGTGGTTCCGGGCCCGTCCCGCGGCGACCGCCGGCACGCTGCTCGGGCTGTTCGCCTTCGCCGAGTCCGCCCGCTTCGCCCACGTGCCGATGGTCCCGCAGCTCAACTGGGTGATCGGCTGGCTCGGCTTCCAGGTGGCCGGCTTCGCGTGGCAGGCCGGGATGCTGCCGACCGGGCGACGCCTCGCCGCCCTCGCCGCCGGCCTCTGGGCGCTGGCGATCGCCGCCGTGACCTGGGGGCCGTGGCCGGCGGTGATGCTCCACCACGGCGGGCTCGAGCACAGCCCCACCCACCCGCCGTCGACGGCCCTGGTGCTGTTCGGGCTCGCCTACGCCGCCACCGCCGCCGCCCTCGCCCCGGCCGTCGACCGCTGGCTGGCCCGCTCGGAGCGAGCCTGGCGCCGGACCATCGCCGCCAACGCCGTCGCCATGTCGGTGTACCTCTGGCACATGACCGCCGCCGTGGTGGTGGTCGCCGCCGCCTACGCCACGGGCCTGCTCCCCGAGGTGGAGCCGGGCACGACCGCGTGGTGGTGGACGAAGCTCCCGTTCCTGGCGCTGAACGCCGCCGTGCTCGTCCCGGTCGTGCGCCGCGTGGCCCCGATCGAGCAGCGGGCGCTCCTAGGCGGACCGGCCACCTGGCACCGGGGCGTGCCCACGATGCTCCTCGTCGCGGCGCTGCTCTCGGCGAGCGTCAAGGCGTGGTCGAGCCCGCATGCGCCGGTCCTCGTCGCCGGGCTCGCCGGCACCCTGGCGGTCTGGCACGTGGCGCTGCGTCCCGCCCGTCGGACGGCCTGACCCACCGGCAGCCGACGCCCGCCGTCCGGTTCGGCGCGCCATCGGTGCCAGGGCCGACCGTCTACCCTCGCCAGGCGGTCGAGGGGAGGACCTCCGGATGCACATGGATCGACGACGGTTCCTGATCGGCACGATGGGCCTGGCCGGCGCGGCGGCGCTCGGCGCGTGCACGAGCGACGGCGGCAGCAGCGGTCCAGATGGCGGCGGCGGGGCGGGCGACGGCGCCCCCACGACGCTCGCCGACGCCCTCGCCGCACCCGGCACCGCCGGGCTGGTCGACGAGGCCGCCTTCCAGGAGCGCGCCACCGCGTACCTCGCCGGCGCCACGAGCGAGCTCAACCCGGGCGGGACGGTGTCGATCGGCGCCCACCTGATCTCCGCCCACCGCGACGACGCCTTCCGCTGGGACCCCACCGCGGTCACGGTCGACTCCCTGCAGGACGTGTGGGACCACATCGACGAGTGGCGCGACACGCGCGACTTCGAGCTGATGTACCTGCACTGGGT
>JAGQSL010000459.1 GCA_020439525.1 Acidimicrobiales bacterium
CTCGCCGTCGCCCTCGGCGCCGGCGCGGTCGTCTCGTGGGCCCTCGGCTTCGCCCGGCTGGCGGGCGGCGGGTCCTTCGAGCGGGTCTACCTCGGCACCGACACCCGCGTCGGCGCCATCCTCTGCGGCGCCCTGGCGGGCGCGCTGAGCGTGCACCCGCCCGTGGCCGGCCGCCTGGCGGGTGCAGCCCGATCCGTGGCGCTCCCTGCGCTGGCGGGCGTCGTCGTGCTCGGCGTGGCGCTCCCCGGCGACACCGGCTGGTCGGCGCCGCGGTGGCTGCTGCTGCCGCTGCTCGAGGTGCTGGTGGCGGTCGTGCTGCTGGCGGCCACCGCGGAGCGCATCGCACCGACCACGCGGGCGCTGTCGGTGCCGCCGCTCGTCTGGCTCGGCGGCATCTCCTACGGGCTGTACCTGTGGCACATCCCGGTGATCCTCGTCGCCGAGCGGGCGCTGCGCGACCACGGTCGCGCCCTCGTGGTGCTGATCGCCACCGTCGTCAGCCTGGCGCTCGCCCAGCTGTCGGCCGTGGCCCTCGAGCGGCCGATCCGTCGGCGCGGCCTGGCGGCGGCGCCGCGCGGCGCCCTCGCCGTCGGCGCCGTCGTGGCCGTGGTGGGCTCCTTCGTCGTGGTGCGCCACGCCACCGGGCCGGCGCGCGCCCTCGAGCGGGAACGGCCCGCCGCCGCGTCGAGGACCTCCCTCGCACCGCTCGATCCCGCCGCCTCGGGCCCCGCGCTGCGGGGCGAGGCGACCCTCCCGCTCGATCCGCCCGCCGATCGGCCGCCCCGCGTCCTGCTGGTGGGGGACTCCCTCGCCTACGACCTGTCGCCGGGGTTCGAGGCGGTCGGCGCGCAACGGGGGATGACGACGAGCGAGGCGAGCTTCGTGGGATGCGGCGACGGGGGCGCCGACCGCGACGACGAGCACTTCAACGATGCCGCCTTCGTCGCCCGCTGCCAGGCGTGGCTCGACGACCTGCCCACCGTCCTCGAGCGAACGCAGCCCGACGTCGTCGTGCTGCTGCGAGCGGCGGCGCGCCGCACCATCCCGGGGTCCGAGGTGGTGCACGACCGTTGCGAGCCCGAGTGGCTCCGCTGGTACCGGGGCGAGATGGCGGCCGAGGTGCGCACCCTGGGGGCGGAGGGCTCGGCCGTGGCCGTGGCCACCCGGCCCTACAACCGGTTCGGCTTCGTGGTCGACGAGGCGAACGACCGGGAGGTCGACTGCATGAACGCGGTGCTGCGCGACGTGGCTGAGGCCGATCCGCAGGCCGTGCTCCTGCCCATCAACGAGTGGGTGTGCCCCACGAAGGACTCGTGCCGGGCCGAGCAGGACGGCGTCGTGCTGCGCGAGGACGGCCTTCACTTCCGCCACGAGGGGGCGGAGATCGCCTCCCGATGGATCTTCGACGAGCTCTACGGCACCTGAGCGCGGGTGACGTCGAGGCTGGTGAGCAGGTGGCGGCTCGCGCCCTGGAGGCCGACCGCGGTGGGGCGGTGCTCGAAGGGGCCCAGCAGCTCGCACGCTCGGTCCACGTACCGGCGGGCGACGTCGATCGAGAGGTCGATCCCCTCGCTCGATCGCACCAGCGCCCGGGCCCGCGCCCACGGCTCGCCCTCGATCGGGGCTCCCAGCAGGCTGCGGAGCTCCTCGCCCTCGGCACCCGCGAGGGCGTAGAGGGTCGGCAGGTTGTACGCACCCTCCACGAGGTCGTGGCCGGCCGGCTTGCCGAGCTGCTCGTCGGTGGCCACCACGTCGAGGATGTCGTCGACGATCTGGAACGCCATGCCGTAGGCCAGGCCGAAGTCGGTGAGGCGGTCGATGTCGGCGCGGGGGAGCTCGGCGACGATGCCGCCGATGCGGCACGCCGTCGACAGGAGCGAGGCGGTCTTGCCCTCGATCGCCCGCAGGTAGGCGTCTTCGGTGCGCTCCACGTCGTAGGCGTCGTCGAGCTCGATGACCTCGCCCTCGCAGAGCCGGCCGATGGTGGCGGCCAGCAGGCCGGCGACCTCCGTGCCGAGCGAAGCGGCGATCTCGGACGCCTTGGCGAGCAGGAAGTCGCCGGCGAGGATGGCGCGCAGGTTGCCCCAGCGGGCGTTGACGCTGTCGATGCCCCGGCGGGTCTCGGCCTCGTCGATCACGTCGTCGTGCAGCAGCGACCCGAGGTGCACCAGCTCCACCGACACCCCGCCGCGCACGACGTCGAGCGGGGCCGGGCCCTCGGCGCCCTCGGCGATCCCGCCTGCGGCGATGGCGAAGAGGGGACGCACCCGCTTGCCGCCGGCGCCGAGCAGGTGGCCCGCCATCTCGGTCATCGCCGCGGTGGGCGCCTCGACCGCCTTGCGCAGCTCCTCCTCGACGCGCTCGCGGTCGGCGTCGGCGTGGGGGAGCGCCAGCAAGGGGTTCGGGGCCATCCCGGCAGGCTATGGGCACCGCCGTCGCCCGGCTCAACCCGGGCGGGCGCCGACCGGCGTCCCTAGGCTCACCCTCCATGGAGGGAGCAGGGCGGGAGGCGTTCGACGTCTTCGTGAGCTACACGCACGCCGACGTCGAGGCGGTCGAGGTGCTGCAGGCCGCGCTCGAGGCGCAGGGGCTCCGGGTGTTCCGCGACCACGACCAGATCGCCACGTTCGAGAGCATCAGCCGCCGCCTCGAGCAGGGCCTGGCGCGCGCCAAGGTCCTGCTCGCCTACTACTCGGAGCGGTATCCGACGCGCCGGCCGTGCCAGTGGGAGCTCACCAACGCCTTCATCGCTGCCGAGGCGCTCGGCGAGGCCAACGATCGGATCCTCGTGGTCAACCCCGTCGCCACCGTCGAGCACGTGGCGCCGGTGCGGCTCCGCGACCAGCTGTTCCCGGCGGGCGATCCCGACGCCATCGCGGCCCACGTGGCTCGCCACGTGGCGGCCATCGACGGCCCGCTCGGCGAGCAGGTGGTCCGCACCCCGCCGATGCACGGCCGGGCGCTCCTCGGCTCGGACCGCTTCACGGACCGGTACGCCACGATGTGGGCGATCTACGAGGCGCTCCACGGCGACGACGTGCCGATCGTGGCGGGCCGGGTGGCCAGCCGGCCTGCGGTCCTCTGCGGGCAGGGCGGCCAGGGCAAGTCGCTGGTGGCGGAGGAGTACGCCCTGCGCTTCGGCGGCCTGTACCCGGGCGGCGTGCTGTGGCTCCGAGCGCTCGGCGACCAGATCCGCGGGGCGGCCACCGCGTCGGACCTCGCCGTGCAGGTGGCCGCGTACGGCGCGCTGGCCGCCGAGGTGCTGCCCGACGAGACGGTGGCGGGCCTGTCGGCGGACGACCTCCGCAGCCACCTGCTGGCGGAGATCGCCGACCGGGGCCCGTCGCTGTGGGTCATCGACGACCTCGCATCGGGCCTCGACGACGCCGCGTTCCGGGCGTGGCTCCCGATCGCCCCGGAGGCCCACGTCCTGATCACGACCCGCGGCCGCTACGACAAGGGCAGCCGCATCGACCTCGAGGTGCTGGAGGGGCCCGACGCGGTGGCCCTGCTCACCGCCCAGGTGCCGCCCGTGGGCGACGGTGAGGAGCAGGCCGCCGCGGCGGTGGCCTCGATGCTCGGCGGCCACCCCCTGGCCCTCGACGTGGCCGGCACCGCGATCCGCTACGAGGGCTCGACGCCGTACCGCACGCTCCAGCAGCGCATCCAGGAGTCCGAGACCGTCGTCGACGTGCTGGAGCACACGGGCGTGGAGCTGCCGAACGGGCACCAGCCGAGCATCATCGCCACGATCGGCGGGGCGCTCGATCGGCTCGAGGGCGACGGGCTCACCGTCCTCGAGCTGGCGTCGGTGCTCGCGGCCGACGTGCCGATCCCGGTGGAGCTGCTCCGCCCCCAGGACGCGGCGGTGTGGGGCACGGACGGGGCGACGGAGATCCAGGCACGGTCGCGAGCCGGGCTCGTCGAGGTCGAGCGCCACGGGCTCATCACCCGCACCGACGACGGCTCGTGGCGGATCCATCGGCTGGTCGCGCAGGTCCTGGGGCACCGCCACCCCGAGCGGCGACCGGCGCTGCGGACCGCCCTGCGCACCCACCTGCTCGACCTCCTGCCGCTCCCGGCCGACGCGGCCGCCAGGCGCGACGCGGGCTCGCTCGTCGACCACGGTCGGGCGCTCCTGCAGCACGAGGACGAGGCGGCCGTGGGCCCGCTCGCCGTCTGGCTCGGGGGCTACGAGCTGCGCTGGGGCGACCCGGCCCACGCGGTGGTGCTCGCCGAGCAGGGGCTGGTCGCCGCCGAGTCGACCGACGACGGCACCCCGGCGTCCACCGAACGCCTGCTCGAGGCCGGCGCCACCGTCGTGCACGTCCTGCGGGTCGCCGGGCGCTCCGACGAGGCGTGCGAGATCGGCGAGCGCCTCGCCGAGCGCGGCATCGCCGAGCTCGGCGGCGACGACCTGCGGGTGCTGCGGCTCCAGCACCACCTCGCTGCCGCGCTCGCCACCGCGTGGCGCACCGAGGAGGGCGTGCCGCTGCAGCTGCACGTCGCCGAGCGGTTCCGCGAGCTGCTCGGCGAGGACCACCCCGACACGCTGTGGGCGCTGTCGAACCACGCCATCGACCTCTCCGAGGCCGGTGACCTCCGCGGCGCGGCCGAGCTGGCCGAGCAGGTCCTCGTGGACCGGGTGCGCGTCCTCGGCCCGGAGCACCCCAGCACCCTGACCTCGATGTCGAACCTGGCCTGCGACTGGGCGGAGCTCGGTCGCTTCACCGACGCCTTCGAGCTGAGCGAGAAGGTCGTGGCGGCGCGCGACCGCATCCTCGGGCCCGACCACCTCGAGACGCTCCAGGCGCGCGCCAACCTGGCGAACCGCTACCTCGACCTCGGCGACGTGCGCAGCGCCCACGCCATCCGGGTCGAGGTGGCCGACGCCCGCGAGCGGCTGGTGGGCCCCGACCACCCCGACACGCTCGCCATGCGGCTGTCGGTGGCCGAGTCGCTCGAGGACCTCGGCGATCCGGTCGGCGCCGACGAGATCGCCGCCGACGTCCACCGTCGCCGCCGGGAGCGCCTCGGCGAGGACCACCCCTCCACGCTCATCTCGCTCGCCGATCTCGGGTCGCGGCTTCGCCGCCGGGGCCGTCGGGTGGAGAGCCGGGCGATCGAGGAGGAGGTGATCGAGCGGCGCGCGCGGGTGCTCGGCCCGAACGACCCGGCGACGCTCACCGCGACGATGAACCTGGCCGTGAGCATGCAGGACGACGGCGAGCTCGACGCCGCCATCGCCCGCTACCGCGAGGTGCTCACGACCCGGCTGGCGGGGCTCGGCGCCGACCACCCCGACACGCTCTGGGTCGCGTCCAACCTGGCGGCGGCGCTCTTCGAGGCGGGCGACCTGACCCAGGCCGAGCAGCTGGCGCGGTCGACCCTCGAGTCGCGGCGCCGCCTGATCGGCCCCGAGCACCTCGAGACGCTCCGCACGGCGAACCTGCTGGCCGACATCCTCCAGCAGCAGGGCGCGCGCGAGGAGGCGGCCGAGCTCGGCCTCGTCGTGGTGGCCGGGCGCTCGGCCCGCCTCGGCCCCACGCACCCGGCGACCATGGCGGCCCGCGCCACCACGGCGCAGCGCCTGTGGGACCTCGACCGCGGGGCCGAGGCCCGGCACCTGCGCGAGGAGCAGCTCGCCCTCGTGGTCGACCGGTTCGGGCCCGAGTCCCCCGAGGTCCTCGACGCGCTCGTGGGCGCAGCGCTGGTCCTCGTCGACGACGACGACGTGGCCCGGGCGCGAGAGCGGGCGGAGGCCGCCTTCCGCCTCCACGGCTCCTCGGGCGACGACCGGGCCGACCTCGGCCACGTGATCGGGGTGTGGAACGGCGTGCTCTCCGACCTGGTGGGCGATCACGAGGCGGCCAGCCGCTGGCTCGGCGACCACCTCGACGCGCTCGCCGCGGTGCGCGATGCCGACGACTCGCTCGTCGCGCTGGGCCGCCGGCTGCACGAGCGGCTCCGCGGCGACCCCGCCGGTCGGGCGCTCGCGCCGATGCCTCCGG
>JAGQSL010000071.1:0-3144 GCA_020439525.1 Acidimicrobiales bacterium
CGCCGCCGAACACGGCGTCGAAGCCCTGGGACTCGATGGCATCGAGCAGGGTCGTGGTCTGCAACCGGTTCCGGCTGGCCCTGGGACCGGTCTCCTCGACCACGCGACCCTGATCGATCGACTCCTGCACCGAGGCCACGACCAGACGGACGCCGTGGGCGTCGACCGCGCGATCGCGGAACTCGATGACCTCCTCGAAGTTGTGGCCCGTGTCGACGTGCATCACCGGGAAGGGGATCTTGCCCGGCCAGAAGGCCTTGGACGCCAGGTGCAGCATGAGCACCGAGTCCTTGCCCCCGGAGAAGAGCAGCGCGGGACGCTCGAACTCGGCCGCCACTTCACGGATGATGTGGATCGACTCGGCTTCGAGCTCGGAGAGATGTGGGAGTTCGTAGTCCATAGGAGCCATCCGAGCGTAGTTGCCCCGGCCGACCCGGCAAACCGGCGGGGCTGCTACACAGTCGGGGTGCCTGCACCGACCGACGACGACCACGCCCTCGCTGCCCGACTGGCCGACGAGGCCGGCGCGCTGCTGATGGACCTGCGCGCCGAGCGCACCGCCGACGGCGACTTCGACCCGCGCGAGCTCAAGGACGACGGCGACCTGCGGTCCCACGAGCTGCTGATGGCGGCCCTCGCCCCCCGCATCGAGGCGGGCGACGCCGTGCTGTCCGAGGAGGGACGCGACTCCACCGATCGCCTGGCCCACGCACGGGTCTGGATCATCGACCCGCTCGACGGCACCCGGGAGTTCGGAGAACCGCCCCGCACCGACTGGGCGGTGCACGTGGCGCTCAGCATCGAGGGCGCTCCCGTCTGCGGTGCGGTGGCCCTGCCGGGGCTCGACCGGGTGCTGTCGACCGCCGAGCCACCCTCGGTGCTCGACCTCGACGAGGTGCCGGGCCGGCCCCGCGTCGTCGTCAGCCGCACCCGCCCCCCGGCCGCAGCGACCTGGGTCGCGGACCACCTCGACGCCGAGCTCGTCGAGATGGGCTCGGCCGGGGCGAAGGTGGCGGCCGTGGTGCAGGGCTTGGCCGACGTCTACCCCCACAGCGGGGGCCAGTACGAGTGGGACTCGTGTGCGCCGGTGGCGGTGGCGGCCGCGGCGGGGCTGGTGGCCACCCGCCTCGACGGTGCGGAGCTGCGCTACAACGAGCCCGACCCGTACCTGCCCGACCTGCTGGTGTGCCACCGGGCCCTGGCGGAGCGCAGCCGGTCGATCATCGACGCCTGGCTCGCCGACGGGGGGCGCTGAGCCCCTCGATCAGATCGAGACGTTCGGGTCGATCTCGCCGGAGATGTCCGGCGCGCCCGGCACCAGGTTCTCGGTGGGCGTGACCTCGTCGCGCGACTTGTCGCCCAGCTTCTCGGGCGGGATCATCCCGCGTGACACCCAGCCGCGCTCCTCGGCCCAGATCATGACCGGCGGGAGCATGACGAGCGCAGCGAGCAGGGCCACGATCACGTTCATGGCCACGATGATCCCGAAGTCGCGCAGCAGCGGCAGCGACGAGGTGGCGATCACCGCCACGCCGGCGACGGCGGTCATGCCCGACACGATGAAGGCTCGGCCCGTGCGCGCCGCGGTGATCTCGGCCGCGGCGCGCGGGCTGAAGCCGCGTTCGCGCTCCTCCAGGAACCGCAGCAGGATCAGCGAGGTGAACTCGGTGCAGACCGCGATCACGAGCGGACCGCCGACCGCGGTCATCGGGCTCAGCTTGAGGCTGAAGGCGAACGCCACGAGCGACGCCATGCCGACGGCGATCAGCACGGGCACCAGCGACAGGAGCGAGCGCACGATCGACTTGAGCCGCACGGTGAGGAAGGCGAAGACGAGGAAGATCGACAGGTAGGTGAGCTCGACGCGGTTCGACTCCAGGTTCTGGAGCAGGCCAACGCCGACGACGGCGAGGCCCGACGGCGTGGCCGACACGCCCTCGGGCGGCTGGGCGGCATCGGGGCCCTCCGAGGTGGCGAAGCGCTCGCGCATGTCGTCGATCATCACGGCCCGCTCCTCGAGGTCACCGGGCTTGGTGATGAAGAGCAGGTTCTCCGCCTTGCGGTCCTCGGTGACGGTGAGCGTGCGGATCGAGTCCGGGGCGGCCCGGTAGGAGGCGCTCACCAGCCCGACCGGGGGCACGACGTTCGACGCGCCCTCGAGATCGGTGAGGTCGGCGAGCGGGCTCAGGATCGACGAGCCGACGAGGAGCTTCTCGTCGTAGCGGGTGAGGGCGTCGGTGGTGAAGTTCTCGAGCCAGCGGACCGACTCGTCGGCGGTGGCCATGGTGGCCGCCTCGGCCTCGGTGTAGCAGCCCTCGGCGGTGGAGTAGGTGGGGGCATCGGGGAAGGCGCCGGTGAGGCACGGGGCCCCGTCGGCGCCCGTCGCCTTCCACTCCACCTGCGGGAGCAGCAGGTCGGCGTCGTCGGCGGTGATGTAGATGCCCAGCTCGCTCGAGGCGTCGGTGCGCCGCTCGAGGGTGGCCACGTCCTTGCGGTTCTGGCTGCTCTGGTTCACCCACTGGATCGGGTCGGTCTGGAGGGTGAGCTTGCCCTCGACGGCGAGGCCGCCGGCGAAGATGAGCACCGAGGCGACCATGATCGGCACCGCCGACCAGGTGGGCAGATCGCCGAGCCACACGACCAGGCGGCCGAGGGGGCCCTCGCGGAAGTCGCGGCCCTTGGTGGGGGAGCGGAACTCCCGGGCCCCCAGGATGGCGAGGGGCTGCACGATGGAGTTCAGGCAGATGACGGCGATGCCGATGACGAGCAGCATGCCGAAGTCCCGGATCATCGGGACCTTGGCGAACCGCAGGGCGGCGAAGGCGAACACGGCGTCGAAGGTGACCACGAGCAGCGCCGGGCCGAGGTTCCGCGCGGTCTCCTGGATCGGGTGGGAGGCGCGGTCGATCACCACCTCCTCCTCCACGCGCGCGTGCATCTGGATCGCGTAGTCCACGCCGACGCCGAGCATCACCGGGAGCCCGGCGATCGTCACCACCGACAGGGGGATGCCCAGGTAGCCGGCCAGGCCGAACGCCCAGAGCACGCCGATCAGCACCACCGCCAGGGGCAGCAGGCGCCACCGCACGTCGAAGAAGACGAGCAGGATGATGATCATGATCGCCACGGCGATGGCGCCGAGCG
>JAGQSL010000071.1:3153-5774 GCA_020439525.1 Acidimicrobiales bacterium
CGCAGGTAGTCGTTGATGTCCTTCAGCAGGACGGGCGCCCCGGTGACCAGCGTGCTGCCGCCCTCGATCTGGCGGTCGGCGAACGCCTCCTTCACGGCCACGGCGCCGGCGCCCTCGTCCTCGATCGAGGCGTTGCCCTTGAGGCGCACGATCATCTGGGCGTGGGTGTCGTCGAAGAACGACGACAGCAGCGGCTTGCGGATCTCGCCGTCGTTGCCGTAGAGCAGCACGTCGACCCAATCGGCGTTGTCGAGGGTGCGGCCGTCGTTGGGCGCGTCGGGGGCGTCGGCGAAGGGCAGGAGCCGGTCGACGGTGGTGGCGAAGTCGTCGGCGCGGAGCGCCGCCGGCCCCGCCTCCTGGTCGGAGGCCGTGGCCCAGCTGACGGCCTGGCTGGCGATCGACTGGGTGGCCGTCCCGAGGTCGAAGGTCGCCATGTCCTCGGTGGGATCGTCGGGGGTGCGCAGCAAGAGGTTCTGGCTGAACTGGAGCGCGTCGATCGGCGACACCACGGTGAGCACGTGCGGGTTGGCCTCGAGCTCGGCCTTGGCCGCCTCCAGCACCTCGCGGTTGGCGGGCGTCGCCAGCTCGTCGACCGTGTGGCCGTCGTCCATGGTGAACAGGACGATCATGATCTGGCCACCGAAGAGGTCCTGGTAGGCCACGTTGTCCTTGGCCACCTGGTCGGAGGCGTTCAGGTAGCTGTCCTGGCCGGTGGCGAACTCGAGCTTGGTCACGCCGAAGCCGAGGATGCCCGTGATGAGCAGGCCAACGGCGGCGACGAGACCGACCCGCTTGCCCAGGACGACGGCCAGCTTCGACCAGAACTTGCGCACGAGATCCTCCGGAGGACACGAGGGGGACGGGCGACTATACCCGTTCACGTCCGCGAGGTGCCCGGGTCACCGCAGGGCCACCCGTCGGGGTCGGTAGCGTCCCGGCGTGGCCGTCCGCACCGTGCACGTCGTGGCCAAGACCCACCTCGACCTCGGCTTCACCGCGCTCGCCGCCGAGGTGGAGGCCCGGTACCTCGCCGAGCTCTTCCCGCAGGCGATCGCCACCGCCGAGGCGCTGGCCGCAGGGCCCGGGCGCGAGCGGCTCACGTGGACCACCGGATCGTGGATCCTGCACCGGGCGCTGCACGACGACGACGTCGAGCGGGCGGCGCGGGTGGAGGCGGCGGTCCGGGCCGGTCACCTGGCGTGGCACGCGCTGCCGCTCACCTTCCACACCGAGCTGATGGACGCCGACCTGGTGCGGAGCGCACTGGGGATCTCCGCCGAGCTCGACGAGCGCTTCGGCGTCGCCACGACCGCAGCCAAGATGACCGACGTCCCCGGCCACACGCGCGCCCTCGTGCCGCTGCTGGCCGAGGCCGGCGTGACCTTCTTGCACCTCGGGGTCAACCCGGCCTGGCCGGTGCCCGAGGTGCCCCCGGCCTTCCGTTGGCGCTCGCCCGACGGCAGCGAGGTGGTCGTGGCGTACCAGGAGGGGGGCTACGGCGGTGACGTGGTGATCGACGGCTGCGACCACGCGCTGGCGTTCCTCCACGCCGGCGACAACCTCGGCCCGCCCTCGGCCGAGGAGGTGCGCGTCGCCCACGCCGAGCTCGGGGTCCGCCACCCCGGCGCCGAGGTCCGGGCCTCCACGCTCGACGCCTTCGCCCGTGCCCTCGTGGCGAGCGGCGCGCACCAGGTGCTCCCCGTGGTCACCGCCGAGATCGGCGACCCCTGGCTGTTCGGGGCGGGCAGCGATCCGCAGAAGCTGCACGCCTTCCGCGAGGCGCTGGGCTGGCGGGCTCGCTTCGCCGAGCACCTCGGGCCCGAGGTCGTCGCCGAGGTCGACCGGCGGCTCCTCCTCGTCGCCGAGCACACGTGGGGCCTCGACCAGAAGGAGCTCCTGCCCGTCGAGCTCGCGTGGGACGCCGGGGCGCTCGACGGGCTGCGGCGCTCGCCGGCGGGACGCCGCTTCGAGCGGTCGTGGGCGGAGCAGCGCCAGTACGTGGACGATGCCGTGCACCACCTCCGCGGGGCCCTGCGGACGGACCCGCCGCCGCGATCGCGCCGATCGTGGGCGATCGTGCGGACCCTCTCGGACCACGCGCTCGAGGTGCCGGACTGGCCGGTGGAGCCCGATGGTCGCCCGGTCAGGGGCTTCGAGCCGCTCGACCCGTCCGGCGAGCTGCCCGAGGGGCTGGCCGGCCTCGACGGGTGGGACGCCGCCGTGGACCTCGAGACCGGCGCCCTGCGGCGGGCGCGCCACCTCGCCAGCGGACGGGAGCTGGCCGCTGCCGACCACCTGCTGGGCGTGCTCACCCACCAGACCTTCTCGGCCGCCGACTACGAGCGCTTCTACCGCCAGCTGCAGCCGGTGCCCGACGACGAGTGGTGGGCCCGTCGCGACAACACCAAGCCGGGCATCGCCGCCGCCGGCGCCCGGTCCGGTCGGGGCCCGGCCGACGACGTGCGCGCCTGGGTCGGGTGCCCCGCGCCCGCCGCGCCCGAGCTGTTCGTGCGCCTCCGCTTCGATGCGGCGGCGCGCGTCGGTGCACCGGGTGAGGCGTGGCTGCGCTGGCGGTTCGGCCCCGAGGCGATCGAGGCCTCGCTGTGGTGGCGCGACAAGGT
>JAGQSL010000071.1:5846-17970 GCA_020439525.1 Acidimicrobiales bacterium
TCGACAAGCTGGGCCAGGACGTGTCGCCGCTCGACGTGGTGCGCCGCGGTGGACGCGCCCTGCACGCGGTCGGCGACCGTGGGGCGCGCTGCGATGGTCCGGACGGTCGCCTCGTGCTCCGCACCCCCGACGCCCCCCTGGTGGCACCGGGGCGCCCGAACCTCCTCGACGCCGACCCACCCCTGCCCGACCTCGCCGGCGGCCTCCACGTGCTCCTGCACGACAACTGCTGGGGGACGAACTTCCCGATGTGGAACGAGGGGCCGGCCTCGTTCAGCTTCGAGCTGGCGCTCGGCTGAGCGCCCACCGCTCGACCGCGTCGGCGACGCGCCCCACCTCGGCGTCGCTGAGGGCGAGGTGGCAGGGCAGCGAGACCGTCCGGGTCCAGTACCGCTCGGCGCCGGGAAGGTCGCGGCGGCCGCCGAACAGCGGGTGGTCGTCGTTGCGTCGGTAGTGGACGCCGGTGGCGATCCCCTCGGCGGCGAGGGCGTCGATCAGCTCGTCGCGTTCGTCGGCGAGGAGCGTGGCCAGGTACGTGGCGCTGACCGAGCCGTCGGCGATGGGCACCACCGCCGCGCCCGGGCAGCCGTGCAACCGCTCGGCGTAGCCGGCGCAGATCGCCCGGCGGCGCCGGTTCCCTTCGGCGAGCAGGGGGAGGTGCGCCAGCCCGAGGGCGGCGGCCAGGTCGTTCATGGCGTACTTGTGGCCCCGTTCGACCACCTCGTACGACCACGAGTAGGTGCCCCCAGCGTTGCGGTCCCAGGTGCTGCGGTCGATGCCCATCCACCGCAGGCGGCGCGCCCGCGCCGCCTCGGCCTCGGTGCGCACGCAGACCATCCCGCCGTCGACGGTGGTGAGGTTCTTGGTCGCCTGGAACGAGAACGCCTGGGTGCCCGGATGGCTCCCGATCGGTGCGCCGGCGACGCTCGACCCGCAGGCATGGGCGGCGTCCTCGACGATCGCCAGGTCGTGGCGCTCGCCGATCCGGTAGAGCTCGGCCAGGTCGGCGGGGCGGCCCCCGAGGTGGGTGACGACGATCGCCGTGGAGCGCGGCCCGATGGCAGCGGCGACCGCCGCCGGGTCGACGAGGCCCGTCGCCGGGTCGACGTCGGCGAACACCGGCGTGCAGCCCAGCTCGAGCACGACCTCGTTGGCCCCGACGAAGGTGATCGGGCTCACGATGACCTCGTCGCCCGGCTCGAGGTCGAGGAGGCGCAGCCCGAGGTGGAGGGCGGCGGTGCCCGAGCTGCACGCCACGGCGTGCGGTGCGCCCACGGTCTCGCCGAAGGCAGCCTCGAACCGCTCCACGATCCCACCCGGCCCCGGCCACCCGCTGCGCAGCACGCTCGTCGCTGCGGCGATGGCCTCCTCGGCCACCACGGTCCGGAAGAGGGCGATCTCGTCGCTCACGGGCCGGTGCGCCGGTGCTCGACGAACATCCGTCCGAACGGCCCGTCGGGGTGATCGGGGTACGTGACGGCGAGGGCGTAGCGCTCGTCGTCGACGAACGTGATGGTGCGGCGGAAGCGGATCTGGCCCATCGACGGCACCGGCTCGCTGCCCTCCAGCACCAGCGCCGGCCCGAGCGGGTCGAAGGTCCCGCGCTCGAGCACGAAGTAGGTGCTGAGCACCGACGCCGAGAAGGCGATGTAGTCGCCTGCGCTCGGATCGAACGCGAGGTAGCACCGCGACACCTCGGCCCCGTGGTGGTCGCAGCTGCGCGACTCGAGCACCCGCCCGGCGAGGATCCAGCGGTTCTCAGCCGAGCCGTGGTGGCGCTGCCACCCGCCTCCGCCGACGACCTCCCACTGGGTGCGGACCTCCCACCGGCCCTCCAGCCGATCCAGCTCGCGGTGCTCGGGGCGGGCGGCGGCGTCCGCCGCCAGCCGCGCCAGGAGCGGATGGTCGGCCATGGCCTCTCCCAGGCCCGGGTCGTCTGCAGCCACCGCGCCCCCTCGCCGTCGCTCCGTCGGGTGACCGTAGCCACCCCGGAGCGATCGTGCTCGTCGACCGGGCGTGGCAGCTAGTGCTCGAGCACCTGCTCGAGGAACTGCTGCAGCCGCGGGGTCTGCGGATCGCCCAGCACCTGCTCGGGCGGTCCCTGCTCGCACACGACGCCCTGGTCCATGAACACCACGTGGTCGGCCACCCGGCGAGCGAAGCCCATCTCGTGGGTGACCACCACCATCGTCATGCCCTCGG
This sequence comes from Acidimicrobiales bacterium, assembly GCA_020439525.1. Taxonomy (GTDB): domain Bacteria; phylum Actinomycetota; class Acidimicrobiia; order Acidimicrobiales; family Iamiaceae; genus Aquihabitans. The sequence continues at coordinate 8,049 of JAGQSL010000071.1, forward strand.
ACGCGAGCTGGCGCATCACGTCGAGCACGTCGCCCACCAGCTCGGGGTCGAGGGCGCTGGTGGCCTCGTCGAAGAGCATCATCTTCGGGTTCATGGCGAGGGCTCGGGCGATGGCGACGCGCTGCTGCTGGCCACCGGAGAGCTGGGAGGGGTAGCTGTCGGCCTTCTCGGCGAGCCCCACCCGGTCGAGGACCTGCCGGGCGACCTGCTCGGCCTCGGCCTCGGACCGGCGCAGCACCTTGCGCTGGGCCAGCGTGACGTTGCCGAGGGCCGTCAGGTGCGGGAACAGGTTGAACTGCTGGAACACCATCCCGATGTCTCGCCGCACGAGGTCGAGGTCGCAGTCCGGATGGGTGATGTCGATGCCGTCGATGAGCACGTGGCCGCCCGTGGGCTCCTCGAGGCGGTTGATGCAGCGCAGGAGGGTGGACTTCCCGGAGCCCGATGCGCCGATGAGGCAGACGACGTGCTTGGGCGCCACGGCGAGGTCGATGCCCTTCAGCACCTCGTTGGTGCCGAAGCTCTTGCGCAGGCCGCGCAGCTCGATGGCCGGCGTGCTCATCGGCGGGCCTTGTTGCGGCGCTCGAGGTGGGCGACGAGCTGGGTGAGGGGGATGGTGATGATGAGGTACATGATCCCGGCCAGGATCATGACCGATCCGTTGAAGTCGTCGTTGAAGGCGTTGCGGCCGAACTGGGTGAGCTCGACCGTGGTGGTGGTGGTGCCCACGAAGGCGAGCAGCGACGTGTCCTTCAGGAGGAGCACGAGCTCGTTGGTGAGCGGCGGGATGACCAGCCGGAAGGCCTGGGGCATGACGATGACCCGCGTGGTGGTGGCCTGGGTCATCCCGAGCGAGCGGGCCGCCTCCACCTGGCCGCGGGGCACGCCCTCGATGCCGGCGCGCAGGGTCTCGGCGAGGTAGGCGCCCGCCACGAGCGCCAGGGCGATCGTGCCGCCGCTGTCCACGCCCAGGACCACGGGGAACTGCCACCCGAGCGCGATCGGGGTCAGGAACACCACGATCAGGATCGTCAGCAGCGCCGGCAGGCCGCGGAAGATCTCGATGTAGGTGGTGGCGAACCAGCGGTAGGGCCGGATCTCACTGCGCTTGAGCAGCATCATCGCCACACCGATCACCACGCCGCCCAGGAACGCCCCGAGCGTGTAGATCACCGTGTTCTTCACGCCGATGGTGACCACGTCGGGGAAGGCCTCGCGCATGTCGCCGAGGTCGAAGTACTTGGCGCGGATGGTGGCCCAGTCGCCGGTCGCGGCGATCCACGCCGCGACCACGATCCCGGCGAGGTAGCTCAGGATCCGGTTCCGGCGAGCCCGTCGCCGCTTCGCCTGGCCGCTGCGGTACAGGTCGGGGAGGTCCCCGGCCTGCACCGCGAGCGGTGCCTGGTCGTTCACGTCGAGGTTCGCTCGTCGCTCAGCCGGCGTTCGGGAAGTACTGCTCGTAGAGGGCGTCGTAGGTGCCGTCGTCCTTCACCGCGGCCAGCCCGTCGTTCAGCTCGGCCTGCACGTCGGTGTTCTCCTTGGCGACCACGAACCCGTACTGCTCGCCGGTCGGGATCTTGGCGACCACCTTGACCGTGTCGTCCTTGTCGGCGCGAGCGCTGTTGACGGGCAGGTCTTGGAGGATGGCGTCGATCTGCCCGGCGCTGATGGCGGCGAAGAGGGCGGCGGCATCGGGGAACGACTTGATGGTCGCGCCGTCGGGGGTGTTCTCCTGGGCGTAGGACTCGCCGGTGGTGCCGCTCTGCACGCCGATGGTGGCCCCGGCGAGGTCGTCGAGGCTCTCCACGTCGGAGTCGGCGGGCACGAGCAGCGACTGGTCGGCGTCGAAGTAGGGATCGGAGAACAGGCTGTTCTCCTTGCGCTCGTCGGTGATGGTGACGGCGGAGGCGACGATGTCGCACTTGCCGGCGTTGACCGAGGCGAAGATCGTGTCGAAGTCGCTGTCGGTGATGTCGAGCGTGGCGTTCTGGTCCTCGGCGATGGCGTCGAGCAGCTCGATGTCGAAGCCGGTGTAGGCCAGCCCGCGCGGGCCCTCGCCCTCCATCTCGAAGGGCTCGTAGGGGATGTCGGAGCAGACCTTCCAGGTGGTCGCCTCCTCGCTGGTCCCGCCGCCGTCGGAGGAGCCGGCGCTGCCGCCGTCGCTGTCGCTGCCGCAGGCGGCGGCGCCGAGGAGCAGCGCGCCGGAGAGGCCGAGGGCGATGAGGTGGTTCTTGCGGAGGGGCACGGTGAGACTCCTTTGCCCGGGTGAGCGGTGATCGTCCTCCCGGAGTGCGTCCGCACCCGGGGCCTGGGCATCGTAGGTGGCCGGCGTGTGTCGGCGCTGTGAACTCTGCTCGAGCGCCCCGAGGGAGCGGCGCCGGCGCGTCTGGCAGGCTTCCCCGATGCTCTCCCCCCTCCTCGAGGAGTGGGACGCCGACCTGCGGACCGGCGACCCGCTCTCGTTCCCCGGCTACGCGGCCAAGGCGGCGGCGCTCGACGGCGAGTCGGTCCGCACCGGCCGAGCCGACGGCTTCGCCCTCGTCGAGTGCGACTTCGATGCCATCGGCGGCTCCATGGGCCTGGTGCACGGCGAGAAGGTCGTCCGGGCGTTCGACCGGGCCACGTCCCGAGCGCTCCCGGTCGTCGTGGTGACCCGTTCGGGCGGGGCGCGGATGCAGGAGGGGATGCTCTCGCTGATCCAGCTGTCGCGCACGGCGGCCGCGGTCGGCCGGCACCGGGCGGCCGGCCTGCTCTCGATCTCCGTGCACCGGAGCCCCACGACGGGCGGCGTCTTCGCCTCCTACGGATCGCTCACCGACCTCCGCGTCGCCGAGGCCGATGCCATGTTGGGCTTCGCCGGGCCTCGCGTCGTCGAGCAGACCACGGGTCGGTCGGTGGCCGGCGCGTCGCACGCCGCCGCCACCGCGCTCGACCACCGCATCGTCGATGCGGTCGTCGAGCCCGACGAGGTCCTCAGCTGGGTGCGCGGCGCGCTCGGCCACGAGGCGCGGCCCCTCCGGGCGCTGCGCCCGCCCGTGCCCACGCGCACGGCGCCCGAGCCCGCCGACCTCGACCCGGCGTGGGCCGCGGTGCGCTCGGCCCGTCGGCTCGGCCGGCCCACGGGCATCCACCTCGCCGCCGCGGCCACGACCTCGTGGACCGAGCTCGAGGAGGCCGCCGACCCGGCGATGCGGGCCGCGCTGGCGACGATGGCCGGTCGCCGGGTGGTGGCCATCGCCATGGACCGCTACGCGGGAGGCGGCCAGCCCGGACCGAGCGGCTACGCCCTCGCGTGTCGGGCGATCGAGCTGGCCGACCGCCTCGGGCTCCCGATCGCCACGTTCGTCGACACCCCGGGCGCTCGGGTCGACCCCGAGGCCGAGAACGCGGGCATCGCCCGGGCCATCGCTCGCACCCACCTCGCCATGGCGTCGGCGCGGGTGCCGACGGTGTCGGTCTGCGTCGGCGAGGGCGGTAGCGGCGGCGCGCAGGCGCTGTCGGCCACCGACCGCCAGCTCATCCAGGAGGGCGCCATCTTCTCGGTCATCGGCCCCGAGGGCGCCGCCGCCATCTTGGAGCGCGATGCGGGCCGGGCCGAGCAGGTCGCGCCGCTCCTGCGGCTCACCGCTCGCGACCTCGTGGCCTTCGGCATCGCCGATGGCCTCGTCCCCGACGGGATCGAGGCCACGGTGGCCGCGGTGCACGCCGCGCTCGCCGAAGCCCGGCCCGGCGATCGCGCTCGCCGCCTCGATGCCGCCACCGCCGCCTGGTTGCGCTGACCGACGTTCTTGACCGCGCGGTCAACTGTGGCACCATGCTCGACGTGCCCACCGCCGCCGCCAACGGGATCGAGATCGCCTACGAGACGTTCGGGGACCCGAGCAACCCGCCCCTCCTGCTCGTGATGGGCCTGGGGGCGCAGATGGTCGCCTGGGACGAGGGCTTCTGCGCACTGCTCGTGGCGCGCGGCCACCACGTGATCCGCTTCGACAACCGCGACGTCGGGGGCTCCACCTGGTGGGACACGCCGGGCCTCGACGTGGGCGCCGCGGCCCTGAACGCCCTCGCCGGCGACACCCGCGAGGTGCCCTACCTGCTCACCGACCTGGCGGCCGATGCCGCCGGCCTCCTCGACCACCTGGGCATCGAGCGAGCCCACGTGGTGGGCGCCTCGATGGGCGGCATGATCGCCCAGGCGCTCGCCATCGAGCACCCCAACCGGGTCCGCACGCTCACGTCGATCATGTCGACCACCGGCGAGGCCGGGGTCGGCGAGCCCGACCCCGAGATCCTCGGGATCCTGCTCGCCGAGCGACCGACCGAGCGCGAGGCGGCCATCGAGACGATGATCGCCACCACCCGTGCCATCTCCTACGCACCGCACTTCGACGAGGAGCGCACCCGCCAGCTCGCCGAGCTGTCCTACGACCGGGGCGACAACCCGATGGGGGTCGGCCGCCAGCTCCTCGCCATCCTCGCCTCGCCGCCGCGCCACGAGGGCCTGGCGCGCCTCGACCTCCCCGCCCTGGTGGTCCACGGCCGTGCCGACCGGCTGGTGACCTTCTCGGGCGGCCAGCGGACCGCCGAGCTCATCGCCGGCGCCGACTTCCTCGCCATCGACGACATGGCCCACGACCTCCCGAAGGTCCACTGGGTCCGCATCGCCGACGCCATCGCCGCGCTCACCAGCCGCGCGGCCTGACCACCAGCTGACCGCAGCACACAGGGGGACACCGTGGGACCGCTCGCAGGGATCAAGGTCGTGGAGCTCGCCGGCATCGGCCCGGGCCCCTACGGCGCCATGCTCCTCGCCGACCTGGGCGCCGACGTCGTTCGGATCGACCGCTCCTCAGGGGTCGGGGCCATGGGCCCGGCCGACCCGTCGACGCCGCCCTCCGACGTGCTCTCCCGCGGCCGCCGCTCCGTGGCCGTCGACCTCAAGCACCCCGACGGCGTCGCTGCCGTGCTGGAGCTGGTCGCCGAGGCCGACGTGCTGGTCGAGGGGTTCCGGCCCGGGGTGATGGAGCGCCTCGGCCTCGGCCCCGACGTGTGCCTCGAGCGCAACCCGAAGCTCGTCTACGCGCGGATGACCGGGTGGGGCCAGGAGGGGCCGTACGCGCCCGCCGCCGGCCACGACATCAACTACATCGCCCTCGCCGGCGCGCTCGAGCCGCTCGGTCGGGCCGGCCAGCAGCCCACCCCGCCCATCAACCTCGTGGGCGACTTCGGCGGCGGCGGCATGCTGCTCGCGTTCGGTGTCTGCGCCGCGCTGGTGGAGGCCGGGCGATCGGGCCAGGGCCAGGTGATCGACGCCGCCATGGTCGACGGGGCGGCCAGCCTCATGACGATGATCTGGGCCTTCAAGCACATGGGCATCTGGGGGCCCGAGCGGGGCACGAACATGCTCGACACCGGCGCCCACTTCTACGACACCTACGAGACGAGCGACGGCAGGTACGTTTCCATCGGGTCGATCGAGCCGCAGTTCTACGCCGAGCTGCTCCGCCTCACCGGCCTCGAGGGCGAGGACCTGCCGCGCCAGATGGACAAGGACGCCTGGCCGACCCTCAAGGAGCGCTTCGCCGCCATCTTCCGCCAGAAGACCCGCGACGAGTGGTGCGAGATCATGGAGCACACCGACGTGTGCTTCGCTCCGGTGCTCACGATGGACGAGGCGCCGACGCACCCCCACATCGCCGAGCGCGGCACCTTCACCGAGGTCGCCGGGTTGGTCCAGCCGGCACCGGCCCCACGCTTCAGCCGGACGCCGGGCGAGATCCGTCGCCCCCCGGCCCACGCCGGCCAGCACACCGACGAGGTGCTCGCCGAGTGGGGGATGTCGGCCGATCGCATCGCCGCGCTGCGCGAGGCCGGCGCCATCGCCTGATCGAGAGGGGCGCGCCCGCCGCGCCGGTAGCGTGCGCCGCCATGGGAACCATCCTGAGCTTCCACGCGCACCCCGACGACGAGGCCATCGCGTCGTCCGGCACGCTGGCGCGAGCGGTCGATGCCGGCCACCGCGTCGTGCTCGTGTTCGGCACGCGCGGCGAGCTGGGCGAGCCGGTGCCCGGGGTCCTGGCGGAGGGCGAGCAGCTGGGCCTGCGGCGCACCGCCGAGGTGTACGAGTCGGCGCGGACCATCGGCGCCCACCGCGTCGAGTTCCTCGGCTACACCGACTCGGGGATGATCGGCGAGCCGACCAACGATGTGCCCTGGTGCTTCTGGCAGGCCGACGTGGACCACGCGGCGCGCCGGCTGGCCGCCATCCTCGACGAGGAGCGGCCTGACGTGCTCACCATCTACGACGAGAACGGCGGCTACGGCCACCCCGACCACATCCAGGTCCACCGGGTGGGGATGCGGGCTGCCGAGCTGGTGCCCGTCCCGGTCGTGGCCCAGGGGACCATGAACCGCGACCTGATCCAGCGGGCGCTGGCGATGGCCCACGAGATGGGGATCGAGGTGCCCGACCCGACCGAGGTGCCCGACGAGCCGCCCGCCGACCTCGAAGCCGCCGACGGCGTCACCGCCGCCGTGACCTTCGGCAAGCCCGAGTCCGAGCTCACGCACGTGGTCGACACGTCGGCGGTGACCGCTCGCAAGCGGGCGTCCGTGCTCGCCCACGCCAGCCAGATCGGCCCCGACCACTTCATGGCCACGATGCCCGACGAGGTGTTCGCGTACGTCTTCGGCCCGGAGTGGTACATCGTCGACGAGCGGTTCGAGGGCGAGGCGCCGGCGGTGTACGCCGAGCTGTTCGAGCCCAAGGCGGACTGAGGCCGGTGGCGCGCCTGCACCTGGTGCGCCACGGTCAGGCGGCGGCGGGCTGGGGCGACGACGCCGATCCCGGCCTCTCGCCGGTCGGCAGCCGCCAGGCCGAGGCCACCGCCGAACGCCTCGCCGCGTCGCGGGCGCCGTGTGCGTTGCGGTCGTCTCCGTCGCGCCGGGCGAGGGAGACCGCCGGTGCGCTCGCCGCCCGGTGGGGCAGGGTGGCCGAGCTCGACCCGGCGTTCGGGGAGGTCCCCTCGCCGTCGGCCGACCTGGCGGAGCGGGCCGCCTGGCTGCCGGGCCTGCTCGCCGGGCGATGGTCGGAGTCCGACGATGCCGTGGCCGCGTGGCGCGCCGAGCTGGTCGCGGCCGCCCGGGCGATCACGGCCGACACGGTCGCGTTCACGCACTTCGTCGCCATCAACGCGCTGGTGAGCGCGGCCCAGGGCACCGACGAGGTGACCGCCTTCCTCCCAGCGAACGCGTCGGTCACGACGATCGAGGTGGCCGACGGCTCCCTCGAGGTGGTGGACCTGGGCGAGGAGGCGCCGCCCGAGGTCGGGTAGCGGACCCAGCGCGGTCTACCCTGCGTTCACCGTCTGGCAGGGGAGCGTTCACCATGGGGCATCGTCGGGGTCTGGCACCGATCGTCGCGGTCGTCGCGCTCGTGGCGGCGCTGCTCGCCGGCCAGCCGGCATCGGGCCGACGCGCCGCGCTCGACGACGACGTGCGCCTCAACGAGGTGCAGGTCATCGGCAGCCACAACTCGTACAAGCGGATGGTGTCCGATCCCGAGGAGGAGCTGCGCCGCTCGTTCCTGAGCGACGGCGCCAACCTGATGCAGTACCAGCACGAGCCCCTCCCCGTGCAGTTCTCGAGCCAGAAGGTCCGCCAGATCGAGCTCGACGTGTTCCTCGACTCGGCCGGTGGCCTCTACGCCGACCCCCTGCTGCGCAGCGCGGCCGGCCTCGGCCCCTACGACCCGGCGATGCGGGAGCCGGGCATCAAGGTGCTGCACATCCAAGACGTGGACTACGCCACCACCTGCCTCACGTTCGTGGCGTGCCTCCAGCAGATCCAGGCCTGGAGCGACGCCAACCCGAGCCACCTCCCGATCGCCGTGCTGGTGGAGCTCAAGGACGATCCGCTCAGCTTCGGCGACTTCACGTTCACCACGCCGGAGCCGTGGACCGCGGCGGGCATGGACGAGCTCGACGACGACATCCGCTCGGTCATGGCGCCCGACGACCTGATCACGCCCGACGACGTCCGTGGCAGCCACGCCACGCTGGAGGATGCCGTGCTCACCGACGGGTGGCCGACCCTGGGCGAGAGCCGAGGGAAGGTGATGTTCATGATGGACAACGCCGGCGGCTACCGGAGCGACTACCTCGCCGGGCACCCCTCCCTCGAGGGGCGGATCCTCTTCACCAACGCCAACCCCGGCGATCCCGACGCCGCGTTCGTGAAGCGCAACGATCCCTTCGACGCCTCCATCCCCGACCTGGTCCGTGCGGGCTACCTCGTGCGGACGCGGGCCGACGCCGACACCGTGGAGGCCCGCGAGGAGGACACCGGCCCCCGCGATGCCGCGCTCGCCTCGGGGGCGCAGTTCGTGTCGACCGACTACCCGGTGCCGGGCATCGCCGTGGGCTTCACCACCAGCTACGTGGCCGAGATCCCGGGCGGCACGGTCGCGCGCTGCAACCCGCTGATCGGGCCCGAGACCTGTGTCGACGGCGAGCTCGACACGATCTACACGCCGGTCGCGCCGCCCACCACCTCGACGACCGTGCCCACCACCTCGACCACCGCGCCGCCGTCGACCACCACCACGCCGCCCGTCGCGCCCGGCGCGCAGCCGGTGCCAGGCGACGCCCGCTACACGGGCTGAGCGGGCGCGTTGGGCGCGCGACCGGGCGTCGCGCGAGCGTGAGGCCCGTGCTCGCCGCCGCTCCCGCCATCGTCCGCGACGTCCACGGGATCTGGGCGTGGGTCGTGGTCGTCGCCAACGGCCTCGTCGGGCTCTGGGCGCTCGCCGCCCACCGAGACGAGCGGTTCCGCGTCCCGGCGCTGTGGTGGGCGACCGCCGCGGCCGAGGTCGCCATCTTCGTCCAGGTGATCCTCGGCGTCGTGCTGGTGCAGGGCCGCACGGGCGACCAGGACTTCGGCTTCCACGAGCTCTACGGCTTCTCGGCCGCCTTCGCGGTGGCGATCGTCTACAGCTACCGCAACCAGCTGGGCGACAAGCGCTACCTGCTCTACGGGGCCGGCGGCCTGTTCATCATGGGCCTGGGCCTGCGGGCCATCGCCACCTTGCCGAGCTGACCGGTGGTGATCGTCAGCGGGCGCGGGCGGGGACTCGCCCGTAGCCCACGAGGTGGCCGGTCCACCACGTGGCCAGGTCGTCCTCGCTGAGGCGCACGCCCGGCTTGTGGGCCTGGACGATCTTGCCGTCGCCGGCGTAGAGCGCCACGTGGCTCACGCTGCCCGACGGGCCCGAGGCGCTGTAGAAGACGAGGTCGCCGGGCTGGAGGTCGGCCTTCTTGATGCGGTCGACCCACGCCCACTGGGCGCTCGACGACCGGGGGAGCGTGACGCCAGCCTGCTTCCAGGCGTAGTACGTGAGCCCTGAGCAGTCGAAGCCGCCCTCGGCCGGCGACTCGCCACCCGAGACGTAGGGCATGCCGATCTGCTCCCGCGCGGCGCTCACGACCGTGGCCTCGGGCGTGCAGGCCGACAGGCCGGCGGCGCCGACGAGCACGAGGGCGGTGAGGAGGAGGGGGGCGGATCGGCGGAGGCGCACGGTAGGAGGTCCCAGATCGACGGCAGGTTCGTGACGTTCGTGACGGTTTGCGTGACGAACGTGACGGGCACCGTAACGGAACCGCAACAATCTGTCCAGGCGCGCCGGATGGGTGGCGCGATCAGGTCACAGGTGGACCACCGGCATGGTGGTCGTCTTGGTGATCCCCGCGAGCATCTGGACCCGGCTCACCACGAGTCGACCGAGCTCGTCCATCGACTCGGCCTCGACGCGCACCACGACGTCGTAGGGCCCGGTCACGTCGTCCGCGGCGATGACGCCGGGGATCTGGCGCACCTCGGTGGCGACGTGGGCGGCCTTGCCCACCTCGGTCTGGATCAGGATGTA
>JAGQSL010000460.1 GCA_020439525.1 Acidimicrobiales bacterium
CACGGAACGTGGACGCCGGTGCCCACGTTCCGTGCCAGGTTCGGGTCGGATCCGTCGCTATCGGTCGATCAGCCCCACGAGCGCATCGGCGGCGGCGACCGGGCCGCCGGCGGCGGCGAGGGCGGCCTGCAACCGGCGAGCGGCGCTGCGCAGGTCGGGGTCGGTGAGCGCCCGTTCGATGCCCTCGACGAGGTGCTCCGAGCGAACCCGGGCGAACTTCACCCGGACCCCGGCGCCGGCCCGCACCACCTGGTCGGCCACCACCGGCTGGTCGTCGCGGATCGGCGCCAGGACGAGCGGGACGCCACAGGCGAGCGTCTCGCACACGGTGTTGTGGCCCGAGTGGCTCACGACCGCGCCCATGTGGGGCAGCAGGTCGAGCTGCGGCACCCGGTGCTGCACGATCACGTTGGCCGGCGCGTCGGGCACCAGCTCGGGCGAGGCCACGAACACGCCGGTCCAGTCGGGCCGAGCGGCGAAGGCCGCCGTCGCGGCCGCCCAGAACCGGTCGCCCACCTCGGCGTTGAGCGTCCCGAGCGAGACCAGCACGTTCGGCCCGTCCACCGACAGCCGGTCCCAGGGGAACGGGGGCGCCAGCGGGCGCGCGCCGGCCGACGGCCCGACGAACGCGACCGGGACCTCGCCCGAGGGCGAGCCCGCGAGCGGGCCGGTCAGCTCCTCGACCGTGTAGGCGAGGACGAGGTGGGGCGAGAGGCGCAGGTCGCCCTGGGCGGCGACCTCCGGTGCCACGCCGTGGCGGAGCTGGAGGTCGAGCCGAAGCTGGTGCATGGCGTCGGCCACCTTGGGCAGCCCGGCGAGCGGGGCGACGAGCTCGGCCGACGTGGTCGCCGACGTCGCCCACGGCATCGAGCGCCGGCGCCCGACGACAGCCCCCGCCAGCGCCTGCTGGTCGGCCACCAGCACGTCGGCCCCGTACGCGTCCACTGCGACATCCACGCCGTCGACCATGTGGTCGGCCAGCGGCAGCAGCACCTCCTCCATCAGGAACTTGAACGCCGAGGCGCCCCGGGCCTCGTCGCGCCGCTCGCCCACCTCGTTCACGTAGGCCGCCACCTCGGGCGCCACCGCGCTCAGGAAGCGGGCGCCCTCGGGCAGTAGCGCCTCGGTCGCCCCCGGCACGCCCGCCCAGGCCACCTCGTGACCTCGGGCCACCAGCTCGGCGGCCACGCCGAGCGTCGGGTTCACGTGGCCGGTGAACGGCGGCACGACGAAGAGGAACCGGGCCATCAGCCGAGCTCGAGCCTCAACCGACCCGCTCGAGCCACGCCAGCGCCCGCTCGCGCACCAGCGCGCTCTGCTCGGTGAGGAGCGAGTGCGAGCAGTCCGGCACGATCTCGAGCTCGCAGCCCGGCACCTTGGCCTGCAGCTCGAGGGCTCGGTCCATGATGTCGGTCTCGCTGCCGTACATGGCGTAGGTGGGACACGCGATCTCGGCGAGCCAGCCGATCGGCTCCTCGGCCTGGAGGTCGTCGATGAGCGAGGTCTCGGTGAGGAACCGCTCGCTGCGCTTGGCCAGGCGCGACAGCTT
>JAGQSL010000072.1 GCA_020439525.1 Acidimicrobiales bacterium
GACCGCACCGCCGTGATCCTCGACATCTTCGCCCAGAACGCGAGCAGCGTGGAGGGCCGGGCGCAGGTCGAGCTGGCCCAGCTGCGGTACCTGCAGCCCCGCCTCCGGGGCAAGGGCCAGGGCCTGTCGCAACAGGCGGGCGGGATGTCCGCCGGCGGCGGCGCTCGGGTGGGCTCGCGTGGTCCCGGCGAGACCCAGCTCGAGACCGACCGCCGCCGCATCGCCCGTCGCATCCACAAGCTCGAGGCCGACCTGCGGTCGATGGACCACGCCCGAGACGTCCAGCACAAGCGCCGGGGGCGCAGCCGCGCCGCCCAGGTCGCCATCGTCGGCTACACGAACGCCGGCAAGTCCACGCTGCTCAACCGCCTGAGCGGGGCGGGGGTGCTGGTCGAGGATCGCTTGTTCGCCACCCTCGACGCCACCACCCGGCGCCTCCAGCTCCCCGGTGGCGAGGCCGTCCTGGTGTCCGACACCGTCGGGTTCGTCCGCAAGCTGCCCCACCAGCTCGTCGAGTCGTTCAAGTCGACGCTCCGGGTGGCTGCCGAGGCCGACCTGCTGGTGCACGTCGTGGACGGTGCCGGCCCCGACATCGAGGCCCACATCGACGCCGTGCGCGAGGTCCTCGCCGAGATCGGGGCGGGCGAGGTCCCCGAGCTGCTCGCCTTCAACAAGGCCGATCGCGCCGAGCCCCACGAGCTGGTCCGGCTCGTCCGCGACCATCCGGGCGCCGTCGCGTTCTCGGCCCTCACGGGCCAGGGCGTCGAGCTGCTCCTCGCCACCATCGGCGACCGGCTCCGCCTCCAGACCCAGGTCGTCGACCTGCTGATCCCGTTCGACCGCGGCGACGTGCTGGCCGAGGTCCATCGCGAGGGCGAGGTGCTCTCCGAGCGGGCGGGGGAGGGTGGCATGGAGCTCACCGCCCGCCTCGACGACGCCGCGCTCAACAAGCTGAAGGCCTGGCTGGCCGCCTGAGCCGGCCCGGTACGGTGTCCCCGTGACCGACGCAGCCTCCAACGGCCTACGCCCCGCCTGGGGCGTCGGCATCGCCACCACCTCCGCCGACGACGGCCGGGTCCTCGACACCTGGTATCCGCAGCCCCTGCTGGGCAGCACCGAGGGTGCCCTCCGGCTCCGCGAGGAGCTGGGCCATCCCGAGGGCCCGGGCACCTTCGAGCTCGACCGAGGGCAGGGCCTCGACCACCTCCGGGTCAACCTCGACCACCTGACCGCCACCGACGACCTCCGCCGCGTGAAGCGCTCGGTGGTCGTCACCTTCATCGCCGACCTCGACGAGGCGCCGGTCGACGCCCACGACGTCTGGCTGCGGCTCCACCTGCTGTCGCACCGCCTCGTGCGACCGCGCGCGGTCAGCCTCGACGGCATCTTCGGCCTGCTCGCCAACGTCGTGTGGACCAGCGTCGGGCCGTGCGCCGTCGAGGGCTTCGAGCAGACCCGGATGCGCCTGAAGGTGGCCGGCCACCACGTCACCGTGCACGGCATCGACAAGTTCCCGCGCATGGTCGACTACGTGGTGCCGAGCGGCGTGCGCATCGCCGACGCCGATCGGGTGCGCCTGGGTGCCCACCTCGCCGAAGGCACCACGGTGATGCACGAGGGCTTCGTGAACTACAACGCGGGCACGCTCGGCGAGTCGATGGTCGAGGGCCGCATCTCGCAGGGGGTGGTCGTGGGCAAGGGCTCCGACGTCGGCGGCGGCGCCTCCATCCAGGGGACGCTGTCGGGCGGCGGCAAGGAGGTCATCAGCATCGGGGAGGGGTGCCTGCTCGGCGCCAACGCCGGCCTCGGCATCTCCCTCGGTGATCGCTGCACCGTCCAGGCCGGCTGCTACGTGCTCGGCGGGACGCGGGTCACCACCCCCGACGGCCAGGTGGTGAAGGCCGCCGAGCTCTCGGGGCGCGACGACCTGCTCTTCCGGCAGAACTCCCAGACCGGCGCCATGGAGGTGCTCTCGCAGACGGTGGACTGGGGCGACCTCAACGCGGCGCTCCACCAGAACGACTGACGTGGGCTTCGATCCGCCCCCGTACCCCTACGACCGGCTGGCACCGCTGGCCGAGGCCGCCGCCCGTCACGAGGGCGGCATCGTCGACCTCTCGATCGGCACCCCGTACGACCCGCCACCGGCCGTGGTCGCCGACGCGCTGGCCGACGCGGCGACCGCCCGCTCGTACCCGCCCTCGATCGGCACGATGGCCTACCGGGCGGCGGCGGCGGGCTGGCTGGCGCGGCGCTTCGGCGTCGAGGTCGACGCCGACGACGTCGCCGCCTGCGTCGGGACCAAGGAGGTGGTCGCCGGGCTGCCGCAGTGGTTGCACCTCCGGTCCCCCGAGCGTGACACGGTCCTCTATCCCGAGATCAGCTACCCGACCTACGCGATGGGCGCCACGCTGGCGGGGTGCCGGTCCGTCGCCGTGCCGGTCGACGATCGCTGGTGCCTCCGCCTCGACGCCATCGACGAGCGCGACGCGGCCCGAGCCCTGTGCCTGTGGGTGAACGCCCCGGGCAACCCCGCCGGGGGGCTCGACGACCTCGGTGCGGCCGCGGCCTGGGGGCGAGAGCGACAGGTTCCGGTGCTCTCCGACGAGTGCTACGCCGAGTTCACCTGGGACGGCCCGCCGCGCTCGATCCTCCAGCACGGCGCCGAGGGGGTGCTCGCGGTCCACTCCCTCTCGAAGCGGTCCAACCTCGCGGGGGCGCGCGCCGGGTTCTACGCCGGCGACGCCGACCTGGTGCGGTACCTCGCCGAGGTCCGCAAGCACGCCGGGCTGATGGTGCCCGGCCCCGTCCAGGCGGCGGGCGCGGCCGCCTGGGCCGACGACGCGCACGTGGATCGCCAGCGCGCGGTGTACCGGGAGCGGCTCGAGGTGCTGGTCGACGGGCTGCGCTCGGTGGGCTTCGACGCGCACCTCCCGGGTGGCGCCTTATACGTGTGGCTCGCCGCGCCCGACGGCGATGCATGGGCCCTCGCCACCCACCTCGCCGAGCAGGCCGGGATGCTGGTCAGCCCGGGCGAGTTCTACGGGCCGGCCGGGACCGGCCACGTGCGCATCGCCGCGGTCGCGCCGGTCGACCGGCTGCGCCTGGCCCTCGGGCGCCTTCGGCGCTGAGCCGAGGGGCCGCCTAGGCGCTGGGGCGGTGGCGGGCCAGGAAGTCGAGGATGGCTCGGTTGAAGATCTCGTTGCGATCGCCGGCGACCATGTGGCCGGCTCCGGCCACGTCGGCGAACTCGGCGTGCGGTGCCCGGGCGAGGAAGTCGGCGACGCCCTCCTCGCTCAGCAGGTCGCTGCGCCGACCTCGCACGAGCAGCGTCGGGATCGCCAAGGCCTCCACCGCTCGGTCGAGGCGATCGAACCCGATCGAGCTCGTGCGGGTCTCGTCGTCGGATCCGAACCGGCCGCGGACGAAGGCAGGGTCCCAGTGCCACACCCACCGGCCGTCGTCGCGCTGGCGCAGGTTCTTGGCCAGCCCGGAGTGGTCCGTGGTCCGGGGTCGGTGCGGGTTGTACGCGGCGATGGCATCGGCCGCCTCCTCGAGGCTGGCGAACCCGTCGAGGTTGCCGGTCATGAAGGTGCCGATGCGCTGGGTGCCGACGCGCTCGAGGCGGTGGGCGACGTCGACCAGCACGAGCCCGCGAGCGGTGGCCGGCAGGTCGGTGGCCTCGCCCACGGTGAGCAGCGAGGCGATGCCGCCGAGCGATGCGCCCACGAGCACCGGCGGCCGGTGCATGGCATCGACGACGGCGCGCACGTCGGCGGCGAAGGCATCGATCGTGTAGTCGCCGTCGGCGGCCCAGTCGCTCTCGCCGTGGCCGCGCAGGTCGACCGCGGTGACCCGCCATCCCGAGGCGGCGAGCACCCGGGCCGTGCCGGCCCACGAGTGGCGGGTCTGGCCACCGCCGTGGAGCAGCAGCACGGCGGGCCCGTCGGGTGGGCCGGCGACGTCGGCGGCCAGCGTCAGCCCCGCCGAGCCCGGCACGCGGACCGGGCTCGGATCGGGCGCTTCGGGGGCAGCGCGGTCGGCCACGTCGGTGGTGCTCGGCGGTCCGGGAGGTGGCGGTGGAGGCGGCGTCAGCTGGTCGGGACCGGGGTGAAGCCGTCGTCGCCGAGGATGACGCACTGGAGCGGATCCGCGGTCACCGTGTACTCCTGGTCCCCGTCGGGCGTGGTGAACCGGTAGACCCCTCCCTCCCGGGTGGAGTTGAGGCCCGTGGTGTAGCCCGCCGGGAGGGCCACCGGGTCGAAGTCGTACTCGCCGGTGTCGACGTTCACCGAGCCGTAGGTGATGTCCGCATCGAGGTGGTTCTTGAACACGGCGCCGATGGGGAAGTCCGGGTCGGTGGGCGCCTCGAGCCCGCTGCACCCGAGCTGCGGAGCCGTCTGCACCGACGGGTCTGCGCCGGGGACGAAGCCCTCCAGCGCCTTCTCGACGGCAGCATCGCTCCCGTCGGTGGTGGTCGAGGCGAGGAAGAGGTTGGTGCCGCCCTCGACGGCGACCGCGATCCGGCGCAGCTGGTAGCCGTCCGGACAGCCGGTGAAGGTCGTGGCGACGCCCTCGAACGCACCCGAGGTGAAGGGCTCGGTCGTCCCGACGTCGGGGCAGCTCGAGCTCGGTTCGCGCTCGTCGAGCACCTTCTGCGGCGTCATGTCGGGGCGGCGGTCGAACGCGACGACGAGGCCGCCGCCCTCGTAGAGGTCGCCCGTGGAGGCCGTGGGGGTGGCGATGAGCGCGAACTGGCCGGGGCCGTACTTGTCGCTGCTGACGACCCAGCCCTCGGGCATGGCGGCCTGGAAGGTGCCGTTCGGGTGCGCCCACACGGTCGGGTCGACCACCGGCGCGGCCGTCGTCTCCACCGCGGTGGTGTCCGAGCTGGCCACCGCGTCGGCATCGTCGTCGTCGAGGAGCGCCTGCCCGGCGAAGAAGCCGATGGCGCCACCGATCAGGAGCATCACGAGCACGATCGCGAGCAGCCCGCCGATGCCCGACCCCTCCTCGGGCGGCGGACCTGCCGTCGCGCCCCAGGCCGGGTCGCTCGCCGGTCCCGACGTCGGCCCGCCGTAGGGCTGGCCGGTGCCGGGTTGGCCGGTCCACTGCGGGCCGGGGCCCGGTTGGGCCGTCCACGTCGGGTCGGGCCCGGGGCCCGGCGGCGGCCCGCCGGGGTTCGGGCGGGCGTTGGGGTCGTGGGGATCGCTCACATCAGGTCCTTGGGGTGAGCACCGCCGCCCGGGCGACGGTGGAAGGGTCGAGCCGCACGGGTCAGGTCGTGACCGTGGCCGTGGCGCTCGCCTGGCCGCGCTGGTCGAAGAGCGTCACATCGATGGGGGTGCCGGGGAGGGCGCAGATGTTCCCGGAGAAGGTCCCGCTGCTCCCGTCCCCGGTGAACACCGTGTTGGCCTGGTCGGCCCCATCGTGGGTCACCTTGCCCTTCCCGTCCCCGTCGGGGTCGGTGTAGGACCCGGAGATCGTGAAGCCCAGGGTCCCCGGCCCGTAGCTCTGATCGCACACCTGATCGTCCGCGGGGTTCGACGTCGCCTTCAGGCCGGAGATCGTCGGTGGCCCGGCGGCCGGCGCCGCCGTGGTGGGCGCCGCGGTGGTGGGGGCGGCCGTCGTCGGCGGTGCGGTGGTGGGCACGGCGGTCGTGGTGGCGCCCGTGGTCGTCGGCGCCGCCGTGGTGGAGGTCGTCGGCGTCGCCCCCGGGATGGTGACCTTGCTGCCGGCGGGCAGGGTGAACGTCGTCCCCGTCTTGGGGTCGGTGACGACGAAGTTGGTGATCACGGTCTTGTTGATCGTGATCACCGTGACCTTGCCGGGGTCGAAGTCCGGCCACTTCTTGCCGGTGTAGATCGGCTTGGCCTTGCTCGCGGTGGGCGGCAGCAGGGGGTTGCCGCAGTAGCACTTCACCCGCGGGACGCCGTGGTCGTCCACCAGCACGGCCGAGCCCTTCTGCAGCACCGACTGCAGCTTGGTGGGCTTGCCGGCCTTGAACCCGTGGTTGGTGACCCGGATGTCGTCGCGGAGCACCAGCGGCGTCAGCGTGCCGATGTACTCCGGGATCAGATCGACGGTGAGGCGCCGACCGTCGGCGAACTTGACGTCGGGATCGGCGTCGAGCGCGGCGACCCAGGCGGCGGCCTTGTCGGGGTTGGCGGCGAGGAAGTCGACGATCTTCTGCGGATCGCACGCCGCCTTGTCCTTCGTGCCGCCGTAGAGGCCCGGCTCGCCACCGGCGTTGCCCGTGAGGGTCTGGGACGACGCGACCGTGATCGGGGTCGTCACCGCGGTCGCCGGCTGGGCGAGCGTCGGGTCCGGGGCGGCGGCGAACGGGTCCGGGCTGAACGGGTCGGGCCCGACGTCGGCCGCGGGGGAGAGGATGATCTCGCCGGCCGCAGCCTCGTCGTCGCCGCCGAGCGTCGAGGCGAACACCCCTCCTCCGATGCCGAGGAGCAGGGCGAGCAGCGCCGCGACGATGTTGCGGTTGCGCCGCTTGGCGGAACGCGTGGCGGTCATCTCGATTGTCTCCCTCCGGTGGCCGCTCCCGCACGGTCACGGCCGGAACGTAGTTCCGCGCCGGACCCTACTTGCTGGGCGACAAGTGAAACCCCTCCGGTGGGGGATGGCGACGGGTGCCGGCTCGGAAGGTGGCACCGGGGCCGCCGCCATGGGGGAGACTGACGGGGTGATCCCCCAACCCGTCCCTGCCGGTCCGGTCCTCGACAGGCCCGAGGCGAAGCTGCCGGGGCTCATCGGCATCTGGATCGGCGTGGTGCTGATCGTGGCCG
>JAGQSL010000461.1 GCA_020439525.1 Acidimicrobiales bacterium
GACTTCTGGTTCGACCCGGCCTGCCCGTGGGCCTGGATGAGCTCGCGCTGGCTGCTCGAGGCGGCCCAGGTGCGACCGCTCGCGCCCCGCTTCCACGTGATGAGCCTCGCCGTGCTCAACGAGGGGCGCGACCTGCCCGAGCAGTACGTGGAGCTCATGGGCAAGGCCTGGGGCCCGGTGCGGGTCTGCATCGCCGCCGAGGCCGAGCACGGCAACGAGGTCCTGCTCCCGCTCTACACGGCGCTCGGCACCCGCATCCACCCGGGCGGCGGCGACATCGGCGACCGCGGCCTGATCGAGGCGGCGCTCGCCGAGGCCGACCTGCCCACCTCGCTCGCCGATGCGGCCGACCGCGACGAGTGGGACGAGCGCCTGCGCGCCTCGCACCACGACGGCATGGACCGCGTCGGCATGGACGTCGGCACCCCGGTGATCTCGGTGGAGGGCGTCAGCTTCTTCGGGCCGGTGGTGACCCCGGCGCCCAAGGGCGAGGCGGCCGGACAGCTCTGGGACGGCGTGGTGCTCGTGGCGGGCACGCCAGGGTTCTACGAGCTCAAGCGGACCCGCGAGCAGGGCCCGATCTTCGACTGAGCTCCCTCGTCGCCGACCAGGCGGCGGGCACAGCGCCGGCCAGCGCCTGGTGCACCTCCTCGCCGAGGCGGTGGCGCAGGATCAAGGTGACGAGGACGCGCCCCGCCCAGAGGGTGAGGTGCTCGTAGACGACCACGGGGTCCTCAGCTGTCAGGTCGGTGTGGTCCTCCACCACCAGCCAGTCGAGGGCGTCGGCCGCCTCCGACGCCTCGGCTGCGCCGGCCCGCAACCCGTCGGGGCGATCCGACGCCGCGCACCAGCGCGCCTCGATCCAGCCGGGCTCGCGTCCCCGCTCGCGCCAGCGAGCCCGGAACACGGCGTCGAGCGAGGGCGCCCCGTTCGCCTGCCAGGCCGCCCGGTGCGCGGCCTCGTCGTCGTCGACGAACGCCTCCACCCGGGCGACGAGGAGCGCGCCATCACGTCGTCGCCGCCAGGCCGCCCCCTCGTCGAGCGCGGTGAGCTTGCGGGCCTGCCGGGCCGCGCGCACGGCGTCGGAGGCTGGGTCGTCGCCGTGCGGGTCGAGCCGCTCGACGTTGTTGACCATCGGCACGGGCTGCCATCCCTTGCCGAGGTCGCGAGCGTGGAGCAGCGGCCGCTCGACCGCCGCCTGGTCCGCCGGCTCCCACCAGCGATCCTCGTCGGGCGGCCCGCTCCGGCGCCCGGGGCGAGCGCGGCGACGCCAGGGCCCGGCCACCCTCAGGGCCCGGTGCGCAGGAGCTCGAGCAGCGCTCGGTGGCAGCGCTCGATCGGCTCGCGCCGGACCCGCTCGTCGGCCGTGTGGGCGAGCGTGGCATCGCCGGGTCCGAAGTTGGCGGCGGGGATGCCGTGGGCGGCGAACCGGGCGACGTCGGTCCACCCGAGCTTGGCCCGCACCTCGAGGTGGTTGCGCTCGATCAGCGAGGCCAGCACGGGGTGCCCGAGCGAGGGGGCGGCGGCCCCGGCCAGATCGACGACCTCGAAGGAATCGCCCTCCTCCAGGTGCGGGGCGACGAGGGCTCGGACCGCATCCACGGCCTCCTCCGGGCGGCGATCGGGGGCGAAGCGGTGGTTGATGGTGAGGGTCGCCTCGTCGGGCACGACGTTGCCCGCCACGCCGCCGCGCACGGCGAGGGCCTGCAGCGCCTCGCGGAACTCGCAGCCGTCGATCACCGGCCGCCGCTCGGGCCAGGCCTCGACGGCGCGCAGCAGCGGGCCGAGCCGGTGGATCGCGTTGCGGCCCATCCACGGCCGGG
>JAGQSL010000462.1 GCA_020439525.1 Acidimicrobiales bacterium
GGTTCGATTCCTGTCGGGGGCGCTCATGGAACCGGGACGCCCCTCGGAGACCGCCCGCTGGGTGGCGGCGCAGCGGCGCACCTTCGAACGAGCGCCGGGCATGCCCGACGGAGACCCGGGCGCCGACGAGGTCCTCGCCGGCGACGTCGCCGGCGAGCTCGCCGTCGACCCGACCTCGACCATGGCCGCGTACCTCCGCGGCCGCTCCGCGTTCTTCGACGCGGCGGTGCTCCGGGCGATCGACGACGGCATCGGCCAGATCGCCATCATCGGGGCCGGCTACGACGGCCGGGCGCTCCGCTACCGCACGCCGGGCGTGCGGTGGTTCGAGGTCGACCACCCGGCCACCCAGGCCGACAAGGTCACCCGCCTCGCACGCCTCGGCCTCGACGCGAGCGACGTGACGTTCGTACCCGCGGACCTCGCCTCCGACCTCGACCTCGCCACCGTGCTCGACACCGCCGGCCTTCGGGCGGACGGGCGCACGCTGATCCTGTGGGAGGGGGTCGTCAACTACCTCGACGCGGAGGCGGTGGCGGCGACGGCCGCCGCGCTGCGGAGGGCGTCCGGGCCCAACAGCATCCTCGCCGTCAGCGTCGCCACCGAGGCCACGCCCCAAGCGCGGGCTCGCTTCGAGCGCCAGGTCGGGGCGATGGGCGAAGCGGCGGCGGCACCGATCGACGTCGACGCGGCGCAGCCGCTCCTGGCCGAGGCCGGCTGGACGATGGTGCGGCCCGCCGGCCCGGACGACGCTCGCCTGCGCCGCGCCGGGCTGGTGCTGGCCGTGGCGACCGACCCGGCCGCCTGACCGCCGGATCACCTGCGCGGCACCGCCGCCCCGGCGACCCCGGCATCGACCTCGCCGCCGGGCCAGCCGCACGGGCTTCAGGCCGCCACGAGGTCGACGGCCCAGACCGATGCGTCCTTGGCGTCCGCGGTGAGCGGCACGCCGGCCGCGACGTTGCCGTCCCCGCGGATCACGATGTCCAGGTACACGCGATCGTCGACGCGGGCGATCTCGTCGGCGCCGAGCGTCGCCTTCCCCGGCAGCGTCCACCCGCGCACCGAGCCGTCGGGCGACCACCACACCAGGGCCGCCGCGCCATCGCCCTCGAGCGGTCGACGGACGCCGTCGACGGTCACGAGCGCCGTGCCCGGCTGGTTGGGGGTCCCGAACAGCACCCCTCCATCCGCCGCGGCCGTGACCTCGGCCCCGGCGAGGGGCAGCTTCGCCGACACGGTGCCCACGAGCGACGGCGTGCCGTCGAGGGCCACCCGCACCACCGCCAGGTCGGCCGCCTCGCCGGCATCGACGCGATCGTCGCCGACCTCCACCGCCCCCTCGAACTGCCCGACGGCCCACACCCCATCGCCGCCGAAGGCGAGGCCCTTGGCGAGGTCGTCGCCGCTCCCACCCCAGGCGGCCAGCCCCTCCGGCTCGCCATCGGCCGACCAGATCGACACCCAGGCATCGGTGCGCCGGCCCGGCCTCGCCGCGCGGAGGTCCCCGGCGGCCACGTCGCCGGTGGTGTCGCCCCCGAGCGCGACCGAACCGTCGTCGGCCACGGCGAGCGACTTGCCCCGCTGGGCGCCCGGTCCCGACACCAGCCCGGCCCACCGCAGCTCGCCGTCGGCGTCGAGCTGCACGAGCACCACCTCGCGCCCCGCGTCGGTGCCGAGGTCGCCCGCGGGTGAGCTCCACCCGCCGGCGGTGTCGAGCGAGGTGGTCACCGTCCCGTCGTCGCTCACCACCACCTCGTTGCACCCATCGGGGCCGGGTCCGCCGAAGGAGGTGGCCCAGCGGACCACACCGTCGTCGTCGAACGAGACCACCACGCAGTCGGCGCTGCCGGCGCTGGTGAGCTGCACGTCGTCGAACGCGACGGTGCCCTCGAACCAGCCGGTCCCCACCGCCCCCTCGGGACCGGCGTCGATGTCGAAGAGGTTGTCCTCCCCCGCCCCGCCGAAGGAGCGGACGAAGGCCGGTGCGCCATCGCGATCGAAGCGGGCCAGGGGGATGTCGGCCGCACCCGCGCTCGTGAGCTCCTCGCCGCCGAGGGTCGTGCTGCGCTCGAACTTGCCCGTCACCCAGACCGAGCCGTCGTCCGCCGCGGCCACGCCGTCGATCTCGTCCTCCCGCGTCGGACCGGTCATCGTCGTGGCCCACGCCACCTCGACGCCCGTCGCCGGGCGCGACGCGGCGCTGCTGGTCGACGCCGCTGTGGTCGCGCCCCGCTCGCTCCCGCCACCGCCTTCGCCACCCGAGCACGCGGCCAGCACCAGCGCCCCCGCCGCCAGCAGGCACCCCAGGGTCCGATCTCGGCGCACGAGCCTCCCTCCGACGTCGACGGTACCGTGACGGCCGTGGGGAACCGGCCAGGGGTGCGGCGCACCGGTGCGGCAGCGCTCGGCGCCCTGCTCCTCGCGGCCACGGTGCTCGCCGGGTGCAGCTCGGACGGCGGCGACGGGGCCACGGCCACGACGACCACGACGACCACGACGGCCACGACGTCGACCGCCCCGGCGCAGGGCGAGCCCGGTCCCGGCTGCGAGCAGGGGTGGACGACCCCCGAGCCCGGCAGCGAGCAGGCCGCCTTCCCGATCGAGGTGATCCTCGGGCAGATGGGCGTGGACGGCGAGCTCGACGTCGTCGACGAGCGAGCGTTCACCGGCCCCGAGGTGCCGTGGATCCTCGAGCCCCGGCCCGACCACGTCGACTGGTGGTACGTGAAGGCCACGCTCGCGGGCGACCCCGCCTTCGCCGGTCGGTGGCTCGTGTCGCGCCGAGATGCCGACCGCCAGGGCATCGACGCCGTCGCCCCCTTCGACAGCCGGGGCTACGCCTCCCCCGACTGGCGGGCCTTCGAGGGCGAGGGCGCGCCCCGCCCGATCGACGGCCTCCCCGGCGAGTGGCCCGGGCTCGAGTACGACTTCGTCGTGGGCGACAGCGGTTCGCAGCCCGGCCTGCCCGACGAGGTCGTCGCCTGCCTCGACGGCACCTGAGCGCCGGGCGCCCAGCTCAGCCCGACGACGGATCGCGTCGCCGGCTCATCCACACGAACGCGGCCCCCGAGGCGAGCAGCAGCACGCCCCACCACCAGGTGTCGAGCAGGTCGCTGCCGGTGCGGGCCAGCGTGCCGATCGACGGCCCGGGACCGCCCTCGCCGGCGCCGCCCCCGGGGGCGTTCGGGTCGCTCGGACCACCCGGCCCGCCCGGCCCACCCGGATCGGTCGGATCGGTGGGATCGGTCGGGTCCGT
>JAGQSL010000073.1 GCA_020439525.1 Acidimicrobiales bacterium
GTGTCGGTGGTGCCCCGGTGGTCGAGGATGGCCCCGATCCCGGCGCAGCCGATGGCGACGTCGGTCAGGCCCCGTCGCCACGTGCGGCCGAACGTGTCGCTGACGATGACCGCCACCTCGACGCCGGCCCGGGCCCGGATGCCGTCGCGGATGCGGCGGGCCGACCGGTCGCTGTCGTCGGGCAGCAGGGCGGCGTAGCCCAGCTCCACGTTGGAGAGGTCGATGCCGGCGTTGGCGCACACGAAGCCGTGCTTGGTCTCGGAGATCACGAGGTCGCCGCGCCGGCGCAGGACCCGGACGCTCTCGGCCTCGACCAGCGCCTTGTGGCTCCGGGGATCGTCGGGGTCGACGGCCACCAGCTTGCCCTCGGCCTTCGACACGACCTTCTGCGTCACCACAAGCACGTCGCCGTCGCGGAGGCCGCCGTGGTGCTCGGCGGCGGCGGCCGCGATGATCCCGGCGAGGTCGTCACGCGGGCGGACCTCGCCGATGCCCTCGATGCCGAAGATCTCGAGGCGGGGGCTCATCGCGACGCCTCCAAGGTGGTGCGGGCGAGGGCGGCGGCCACCTCGGGGGTGCGCATCACCGTCTCGGCCACGACGGGTCGGATGCCCGCCGCGGCCACGGCGTCGGCGAGCTCGGCGTCGGCCTCGTCGATCACCAGCGTGGCCGCCAGGGGCGCGTAGAGGCGGGCGACGCCCACGACGCTCGCCTCGTGGCCGAGCTCGACGAGCAGCCGATCGGCCGGGCCCTTGAGGGCGGCGCCGGCCACGATGGGCGAGACGGCGACGTTGGCCGATCGGCGGGCTTCGACGGCGTCGCGCACCCCGGGTACGGCGAGGACCGGATCGATCGACACCAGCGGGTTGGAGGGGGCGATGACCAGCACCTCCGCCTCGGTGATGGCGGCCATGGCCGCCTCGGTCGGCCGTGCCGACTCGGCGCCGTCGAAGCGGACCGCCGTCACCGGGACGGCGTGGCGCCGCTGGACGAAGTACTCCTGGAAGCTGACCTCGGTGCCGTCGTCGCCGCCGTCGCCGGCCAGGGTGACCACGGTGCGGACCGGGTCGTCGGAGACGGGGAGCAGCCGCAGGCCCAGCCCCCAGGCGGTGGCGATCTCGGCCGTGACCTCGGTGAGGGTGGCGCCCTGGCCCAGGCGGTGGGTGCGGTAGAGGTGGGTGCCGAGGTCGCGGTCGCCGAGGCCGAACCAGGAGATCCCGCCGTAGCGCGCCACGGTCTCCATGGCCTGCCAGGTCTCCCCGCGCAGGCCCCAGCCCTTCTCCGGATCGATCTCGCCGGCGAGGGTGTAGGTGATGGTGTCGAGGTCGGGGCTGATCCGCAGGCCGTGGAGCTCGAGGTCGTCGCCCACGTTGACGACCGCGGCGACGGTGGCCGGATCGACGACGCGGAGGATCCCCGAGAGCATGCGGGCGGCACCGACCCCGCCGGCGATGACGGTGACCTGGGGCGACATGGCGCCGACCCTACCGGTGGCCGCTACGGGTACCGAACGGTGACGGACCCGGCCGACGACGAGGCCCGGATGGTTCGCGACGACGCCGGATCGGTGCGCACCGCGATCTCGGTGCCGCTCGCGGACGAGGAGGCGTCGACGGCGTAGGCCACCTCGGAGCGGGGCACCACGATGCTGACCCGACCCGCCGAGGAGGAGGCGTCCACGCGGTTGGGAGCGGCGGCGAGCTCGAGGGCGACGCTCCCGGCGGTGGAGGTGGCCTGGACGTCGGCCGAGCGGCTCTCGGCCACGGTCACGCCACCCGCCCACGAGCGCAGGCGCAGGTCCCCCGACCCGCCGATCACGGTGACGGCGCCACCCGAGGAGCTGGCGTCGATGAGCCCGTCGATCTGCTCGACGCGGATCGAGTCGCTGTCGGAGCGCAGCACCAGCCGCGTGTCGGTCGGGACCGACACGGTGTAGCCGACGGAGCAGAAGTTGCTGATCCCCGTGCAGGAGCTGCGCAGGACGAGTCGACCGTCGATGGTCTCCTGGGATCGGCGCGGCTGGACGATGGAGCGTTCGACGCGCTCGGTGATCGTCACCCGCTCCGAGGTGCTGGCCACCACCCGGATCGGTCCGGCGGCGTGGATCTCGAGCACGTCGACGGGTTCGTCGATCACCGTCCGCTCGGTGCGGACCTGTCGGCCGAGGAGCGACAGCGTGCTCCACGCGCCCCAGCCGACGAGCACGACGGCCAGCACGGAGCCCAGGACCACCCAGCCGGCACCCCGCCGGTGCGGCGGCGCCGGTGGCCCGCTCGGCGGGGCCGGGCGCGGCGGAGGCGGCGGCGCGGTCGGCGGGGTGGTGGTGGGCGGGGGCGGGGGTAGGAGGGCCGTGGGGTCGTCGGCGGTCATCGCTGGGCCTCCATCCACCGCAGCACGGCGAGGACCCGGCGGTGGTCGGCCTCGTCGCGGGGCAGGTCGAGCTTGGTGAACAGGTTGCTGACGTGCTTCTCGACGGCGCCCTCGCCCACGACCATGGCCGCGGCGATCGCCGAGTTCGAGCGACCCTCGGCCATCAGCCCGAGGACCTCGCGCTCGCGAGGCGTCAGCCCGGCGAGCGGGTCGGTGGTGCGAGCGCGGGCGAGCAGCTGGGAGACCACCTCGGGGTCGAGGGCGGTGCCCCCGTCGGCCACCCGCCGACAGGCCTCCACGAAGTCGCCGACATCGGCGACCCGGTCCTTCAGGAGGTACCCGACCCCCGACGTGTTGCCGGCCAGCAGGTCGGTGGCGTAGCGCTCCTCGACGTACTGGGAGAGCACGAGCACGGCGGTGCCGGGATGGTCGGCGCGCAGGCGCAGCGCGGCCCGGATCCCCTCGTCGGTGAAGGTCGGCGGCATGCGGACGTCCACGATGGCGAGGTCGGGGCCGTGGCGCTCGACGGCATCGAGCAGCAGCTCGGCGTCGCCGACGGCGGCGACCACCTCGTCGCCGGCATCGGCGAGCAACCGGGTGAGGCCGGCACGGAGGAGGACCGAGTCCTCGGCGATCACGATGCGCACGGGAGCTCCACGAAGAGGGAGGTGGGTCCGCCAGCGGGGCTGACGAGCTGGAAGCGGCCGCCGAGGCCCTGCACCCGCTCCTGGAGGCCGGCGAGGCCGGTGCCGCGCTGCGGGTCGGCCCCGCCGCGGCCGTCGTCGGTGACGGCGATGGCGAGGCGGCCGCCCGCGGACTCGATGGTGACCGTGGCCCGGGTGGCCTGGGCGTGCTTGGCCACGTTGGTGAGGGCCTCGACGGCGATGAAGTAGGCGGCGCTCTCCACGGCGGCGGGTGGACGGTGGTCGACCCGCACGTCGAGGTGCACGGGCAGGGGGAGACGAGCGATGACGGGGGAGAGGGCGGCATCGAGGCCGCGGTCGCCCAAGATGGCAGGCTGGAAGCCGCGCACCAGGTCGCGCAGCTCGCCGAGCGCGGCCTTGGCCTCCTGGTGGGCTTCGGCCACGAGCGCCCGCGCCCCCTCGGGGTCGGAGTCGAAGCGCTCCTGGGCCATGCCGAGGTCCATGGCGAGCGCCACGAGCCGCTGCTGGGCGCCGTCGTGGAGGTCGCGCTCGATGCGGCGCCGCTCGGCCTCGGCGGCGTCGACGGCGGCGCTGCGGCTGGCCTGGAGCTGCTGCACCTGGGCCTCGTAGGCCACCTCGGCACCGGGGCCGAGCAGGCCACGCACGAGGCGGCCGAGGAGCGAGGAGATCGCGACGGTGGCCCACGGCGCGGCGACGACCACCCCGACCGCGCCCACCGCGGCGGCGCCCAGCGCGCCCGGGGTCGTGGTGATGTCGAAGAGCCAGAACCGAGCGGTGTCGGCGGGCAGCGCCGGACGAACGAGGGGCAGGACGAGCAGGGCGATCGATCCCGACCAGAGGGAGATCACGAGCGAGAAGGCGATCGACGACGTGATCAGGTGGACGCCGAAGTAGAGGAGCTCCTTCCACCGGCTCGCCGTGGTGAACCGCTGGAGGAGCCGCTGCCACCAGCTGCCGTGCAGGGGCGGGTGCGGATCGGCGACCGCCACGTCGAGCAGGGCGGCGGCGCGGGACCGCTCGACGCGCCCGAACCCCCGGGCCGTCACCGACGCGAGCCAGGCCGTGCCCACCGCCGCGGGGAGCAGGATGATGCTCGACGCCATGCCGATGGTGACCCCGGCGAGCGCGGCGATGATCGGGAAGGCGACCATCGCCACGAACGGATCGAGCGACACGTAGCCCAAGCGGCGCACGACGCGCAGGGAGCGCCAGGGGGCGAGGAGGGCGAGCACGGGTTGCACGGTACGGGTCCGCGCTCGGCGCGGCCATCCCGTCGCCCCACGACCCGAGGGTGGGGACAACCCGAGGTCGCCCGTCGGGCGACCTCGGCCGACGGTCAGTGGGCCAGGTGGCGCAGGTCGCCCGAGAGCAGGGCGAGGTCGGCGTCGACCATCATCGTGACGAGGTCGGGGTACGAGGTGGTGGGCTCCCAGTCGAGCTGGCGCTTCGCCTTCGCCGGGGTGCCGACCAGCAGGTCGACCTCGGCGGGGCGGAAGAAGCGCTCATCGACCTTCACGTACTGCTCCCAGTCGAGGTCGACGTGGCCGAAGGCCAGCTCGCAGAACGACCGCACGGTGTGGGTCTCGCCGGTGGCGACCACGTAGTCGTCGGGCGTGTCCTGCTGGAGCATCCGCCACATGGCGTCGACGTAGTCGCCGGCGAAGCCCCAGTCACGCTGGGCGTCGAGGTTGCCGAGGCGCAGCTCGTCGGCCATCCCGAGCTTGATCTTGGCGACGGTGTTGGAGATCTTGCGGGTCACGAACTCGAGGCCGCGCCGGGGCGACTCGTGGTTGAAGAGGATGCCCGAGGTGGCGTGGAGGCCGTAGCTCTCCCGGTAGTTGATGGTGATCCAGTGGCCGTACACCTTGGCCACGCCGTAGGGCGAGCGCGGGTACAGCGGCGTGTCCTCGTCTTGGGGGACGGCCTGGACCTTGCCGAACATCTCGCTCGAGGACGCCTGGTAGAAGCGGATCTCGGGGTCGACGATCCGGATGGCGTCGAGGATCCGGGTCACGCCGAGGCCGGTGATCTCGCCGGTGAGCACCGGCTGGCCGAAGCTGGTCTGGACGAAGCTCTGCGCCGCCAGGTTGTACACCTCCTGGGGGCGGTGCTCCTGGAGGATCTGGATCATCGAGACCTCGTCGAGGAGGTCGCCCGGGACGAAGGTGATCTTGTCCTGGATGTGGGCGATGCGCTCGAAGTTGACGGTGGAGGACCGCCGCACCATGCCGATCACCTCGTAGCCCTTCGAGAGCAGGAGCTCGGCCAGGTAGGAGCCGTCCTGGCCGGTGATGCCGGTGATGAGCGCGCGCTTGGTCATACGTAGAGTTGTACCGGTCCGACCCGCCCCGTGTCTGTCAACTGGGTTGGCACGATCCGACGGCCCGAGGGACGGCGATGGACACCTGGGAACCCACCTGGCCCGGCCGGCCGCCCGGCGCCGGCTCGCTCGGCCAGCGGATCTCGGCGCTGCGCGCCGACCGGGGGTGGACCCAACAGCAGCTCGCCGACCGCCTCGGCATCTCCCGCGTGGCGGTCTCGCACCTCGAGACCGACCTCAACATCCCGGGAGAGCGGACCGTCGCCCTGCTGGCCGGGCTGTTCCGCATGGAGCCCCACGACCTCGTGGCGGCCACGAGCTACCCGGTCGCCAAGTCCGACCGCCTGCCGGCCGTGGTGGCGCGCTGGACCGAGGTCGAGCACCAGCTCGAGCTCCTGCGGCGCGACCTCTGGTGGCTCGACGGGGCCGACGGCGCCGGCCCCGTCGCCGACGAGCGCACCGTGGCGGTCGTGCTCGACGGCTGGACGTCGCTGCTCGGCAAGCTCGACGCCGTGGTGGTCGACCCGGCCGAGCGCGCGTCGTTGGCTTCGGCCCGCCGGGCGATCTCGGCGCGCCGGCGCGCCGGGTCAGGTGACGACGATCTCGACGGTCCCCGAACCTGACAGGCTGCACTCGCCCACGAGGGTCTGGGCCCGCTGGAAGTGCTGGGTGAGGGTCTCACCGGGACGCACCGTGAACGGGCCCACGACCATCGTCTCGGTGTCGTCGTTGCGGACCACCAGCGTGTCACCCACGTCGAGCTCGACGCGCGAGGGCATGATGTCGACGGTCTCGCCGAAGAACAGCTTCTCGGTGGTGCCCTCGGGCACGACGAACGTGAGGGTCTCGCCCGACGAGTCCGGGGCGGTGACCTTGGCGATCACCACCCCGGCCCCGACGAGCACGACGAGCGCCGCCACCGCGAGCAGCACCGGCACGGCCCAACCGCGCGCCCGGAGGGGCGCGGTGTCGTCGTCGTCGGCGGGCGGCACGGGGTCGGTGGCGGCGCTCATCGTCAGGCGTCCCGGACCTCGGCGGTGACGGTGACCTCGCCGGCGTTCTCGAAGGTCAGCACGATGTCGAACGTGTCGCCCACCTCGAGCGGGGCGACGAGGTCGAGCAGCATGATGTGGTAGCCGCCGGGCTCGAGGGCGACCTCCTCGCCGGCGGGCAGCTCGATCGAGTCGACCGGCTGCATCGTCATGGCCCCGTCGCCCATGTCGTCGCCCATGTCGTCGGCCATGGTGGTCTCCGTCGACATGTCGTCGCCCATGTCGTCGGCCATGGTGGTCTCCGTCGACATGTCGTCGGCCATGGTGGTCTCGGTGGACATGTCGTCGCCCATGTCGCCCTCGTCGGCCATCACCGTCTCGTGGATCTCGACGGTGCCGGCGATGTCGGACGACACCGAGGCGCCCACGAGGGCGTCGTCGACCGGGCTGGTGATCTTCATGTAGGCGGCGCCGGCCGTGGTGGCCATCGGGCTCTTGCGCGCCCAGACGTCGCTGATCTGGATCTCCTCGGCGGCCGCCGTGGTGGTCGTCTTCTCCGAGGTGTCCTTGGCGGCACCATCGGAGTCGGAGCCGCAGCCGGCGAGCAGCAGCGCGCCGACGGCGACCGCGGCGGCGCCGGCGCGGACGGTGGTGCGGGGGTTCAGCATGACGTGTCCTCCTGGGACGGGTAGGTGGTGCACTTCGGTCGTCGGATCGGGTGAGGCGGTTCCGGTGCCATCCGTCACCCCTCCAGGAGGAGGCGGAGGTCGGAGGCCATGAGCTCGGGACCGCTCCCGAACGCCCACTCGTCCACGACGCGGCCCTGGTCGTCGATGACGAAGCTCTTGGCCGAGTGGGCCACCTCGACCGTGCCGTCGGGGTCCTTGACCACCTGCGAGGTGATGCCGAGGGCGTCCTCGGCCGCCTTCAGCTCGGCCGGATCCTCGGTGCGCAGCGCATGGCCGCCCTCCACGAACGACCCGAGGTAGGCGCTCATGACGTCCGCGGTGTCGCGCTCGGGGTCGACCGTGCCGAAGGCCACCGCCACCCGAGCCGACTCGTCGGCGTCGAGCAGGGCCTTGGCCTTGCGGATGTCGGTCAGGGTCGTGGGGCAGACGTCGGGGCAGTTGGTGTAGCCGAACGCCACGAACAGCAGGTCGCCGGGCTCGGCCTTCAGGGCGAACGGCGTGGTGGAGCCATCCGCCGCCACCTCGGGCACGACCACGTCGCCGACCTCGATCGGATCGTCGCGCTGGAGCCCCTGCACCTCGTCGCGGAAGTCGCCGGTGGGCGCGGCAGCCTGGGTGGTGCCGCCGGCATCGCTCCCGGCGTCGGAGCCGCAGGCGGCGAGCAGGCCGATCGACCCGGCGACGAGCAGGGCCAGCGCGCGGTGGGCTCGGCGGGGGCGGTCAGGGGGCGATGCCATAGCGATCCTCGATCTCGGCGAGCAGGTCGGCCTCGGTCATGGCGCCGAGGTGGCGACCGAGCACGGTGCCGTCCTCGTCGACGAACACCGTGGCGGGAAGGCCGGTGATGCCCAGGTCGGTCATCAGGGCGGCGTCCTCGTCGTAGCGGAGCGGGTAGGAGACGCCGGCCTTGTCGGCGGCCTCGACGGCGGCGTTGCGCTGGAGGTCGTCGGTGACCCCGACGATCGCCACCTCGTCGCCGAGCTTCGCCGCGACCTGGTCGAAGGCGGGCATCTCCTTGCGGCACGGGGTGCACCAGCTGGCCCAGAGGTTCACCACGAGCGGGGTGCCCTCGGGCCAGGTGGCGTCCTCGCCGGTGGCGAGGTCGGTGAGCCGCACGGCCGGCAGGGCGTCGCCACCCTCGTCCGCGCCGGCGCTCCCGCCGCCCGATCCGCTGCAGGCGGCGAGGACGAGGGCGAGCGCGAGCACCAGCGCCGCCAGGTGACGACCGGGGCGCGAGGGAGCGGTGGGAGCAGGAGCGATGGGACCGATGTCGTCCATGAAAGCGCATCGGTTCCCGTCGCGGGTGGGTTCGGGCGCGTTTGGTGACGTTCTGCTCCCCAGGTTGTGACCAAGGTCCTCGGTTCGACGCCGGGGGTGGACGATTCCGGTTGATCGAACAGGTGTTCGATGGCAGGCTCCGGCGATGGGGTTCCGCAACCCGCCGGTGCCGTGGTCCGAGCTCGAGCGACGCCTCGCCGGCGCGTCCACGGGCGAGCTGCCTCCCGCATGGGCGAACGGCGGCGACAGCCCAGCGTGGTCGCGCAAGCGGGCCCCCTACGCGCCGCCTCCCGACCTGCGCACGGGTGCTCGCAGGCGGCGCATCCCGTACGCCGAGCTGCACAGCCGCACGAACTTCAGCTTCCTCGAGGGGGCCTCGCACCCCGAGGAGCTGGCCGAGGAAGCGGCCCGGCTGGGCCTCGACGCCCTCGCCGTCACCGACCGCGACGGCTTCTACGGGGTGGTCCGCTTCGCCGAGGCGGCGCGAGCGGTCGGGCTCCCCACGGTGTTCGGCGTCGAGCTGACCCTCGACGGGCCCTCGGCTCCGCCGGTGGGCGAGCCCGACCCTCCGGGCGAGCAGCTCGTGGTGCTGGCCCGCGACCCCACGGGCTACGCCGAGCTGGCGCGCGCCACCACCGCGGCGCAGCTCGCGGGGCAGAAGGGCGCGCCGCGCATCGACCTCGCCCACCTCGCCGAGCTGGGGTCGGGCCGGTGGGCGGTGCTCACCGGCGGCCGACGGGGCCCGCTGGCCTCGGCGCTGGCGCAGGAAGGGCCTGCGGCGGCGGGTCGCGCCCTCGACCGCCTGGTGGCGGCGTTCGGCCGCGAGCACGTGCACGTGGAGCTGTGGGACCACGGTGACCCGCTCGACACGGCGCGCAACGATGCCCTGGCCGAGCTCGCCGTGCGACGGGGCGTGCCGGTGGTGGCCACCAACGACGTGCGCTACGCGGCGCCGGCGCGCCGGCACCTCGCCACCGCGCTGGCCGCCGTGCGGGCCCGGCGCAGCCTGGCGGAGATGGACGGCTGGTTGCCGGGTGGATCGGGCGCCCACCTCCGCTCGGGCGAGGAGCAGGAGCGGCGCTTCGCCCGCTACCCCGGGGTGGTGGCGACGGCGGCGGAGCTCGGCCGGGCCTGCGCGTTCGACCTGCGGCTCGTGGCCCCCGACCTGCCGCCGTACCCGTGCCCCGACGGGCTCGACGAGATGGCGCTGCTGCGGCGCCTGGTGGAGGAGGGGGCCTCGCGCCCCGACCGCTACGGGCCTCGTCCGCCGTCGCTCGGCGGCGACCGCCTCGGGCAGCGGGCCTGGCGCCAGATCGACCACGAGCTCGACGTGATCGAGGCGCTGGGGTTCCCCGGCTACTTCCTCATCGTGTGGGACATCGTGGAGTTCTGCCGGCGCCAGGAGATCTACTGCCAGGGGCGGGGGTCCGCGGCCAACAGCGCGG
>JAGQSL010000463.1:0-4572 GCA_020439525.1 Acidimicrobiales bacterium
AGGGCCACGCCCAGGGCGGTGAGGCCCACCACCGCGACCTCGAGCGCCACCTGCGTGGCGCCCACCACCGCGACCCGTGGGACCGGGCGGCGCGCCAAGGCCCGCTGGGCGACCACGACGGCGACGATCGAGGCCGCACCCATCGCCAGGGCGGGATCGACGACCACGGCCGCGGCCCCGAGGCCGATGGCCACCAGATCGCTGCGGACGGCTCCCGTCGGGGCCCGCCCGTGGACCCGCCCGATCTGCTCGCGCACGTGCGGGATCGAGGTCGCCGATCGGGCGGCGAGGACCAGCCAGAGCCCGATGGCGAGCGAGGTCGACGCGCCCCCGGCCAGCGCCGCCATCGGGGCGACGGCCACGACGGCGACGGCCCCGGCCAGCTCGGGGACCAGGCGCCGGCTGCGCGACCGCACCTCGTAGCTCGCGGCCAGCGCGCCGGGCACGAGGGCGACGAGGCCGGGCCACCACCAGCCCGGTTCCCCGAGGGCCGCGGCCACCACGACCAGCGCACCGAGCGCCGCGACCTCGACGGCCGCGACCCGCGCCGCCACCTGCTCGCGCGTGGTCCAGCGCCCCCGATGGCGCCCGACGGCGACCGCTCTCGCTGGCGTCCGCACGAGGAAGAGCACGAGGGCGGCGACGGCGAGCGCCAGGCCGGCGAGCGAAGGGGCCACGGCGAGGGCGAGCACGCCGGGCTCGGCGCTGAGCGCCCAGCCGCCGTGCTCGGCCGGGACGGCGACCGCACGGAGCGAAGAGCGAGGCTGGGGGGCCGCAGCGACGGATGGCACCGCTCCACGGTCGCAAGAGGCGGGCGACGGCGGAAGGGGCGAAGGCCTCTGCCGTCGGCCGTTCAGGGGCCCGCGGCGAGCAGCGCGATCAGCCGGGCGGCACGGCGGTCGACGTCGTCGGCCCGGACCGGGCCGAACAGCTGCCGGCGAAGCGGCGCGTTGGCGTAGGGCAGCGCGCCGAAGCCGATCAGCAGCTCCCACACCTCGGCTGGGTCGAGGTCGGCGACGGCGCCGGCCTCGCGCACGGCGCTCCAGGCCACCGAGAGCACCTCGATCCGCGGGGCGATGTGGCGGCTCACCACCCACGCGAGCTGGGGCGAGTCCGCGGTGGACTCCTGGTTCATGATCCGGTGCAGCTCGGGGCGCCGCGCCGAGAACCCCACGAAGGCCCGCACGAACGAGGCGAACCGACCGAGGAGGTCCTCGCCCAGCACCTCCGGCGTGGCGCCCAGCTCCGCGTCGAGCTCGGCGAAGAGCCGGTCGACCGCCGCCTGCCAGAGCGCCTCCTTCGAGCGGAAGTGGTAGTTGATCTGCGGCTGGTGCGCGCCGGCGCGCTCGGCGATGGCGCGGGTGGACGCGCCGGCGTAGCCGTGGGCGGCGAACTCGATCAGCGCCGCGTCGAGCAGCTGGTCGACCACGGCCTGCGAGCTGCGCCGTCGACGACGTTCCGCGACCCCTTGCGCTTCCATATCGATCGATCATAGTCTGATCGAGTGATAACGGAAGAGCAGCGAGCGTTCCTCACCGCCCACCGCTGGGCGGTCTTGGCCACCGGACGGCGCGACGGGTCGCCCCAGCAGTCGATGGTGGGCTACCTGCTCGACGACGAGGGTCGGCTGGTGGTGTCGGCGAAGGCGTACACGGCCAAGTGGCGCAACGCCCGCCGCCAACCCCGGGTGAGCCTGACGGTCCCCGACGGTCGGGCCCACCTCGTGGTCTACGGCACGGCCGAGTGCATCGACGCCGATCCGCTCCGCGCCGAGCTCACCGCCGACGTGTTCGCCGCGCTCGGGGGCGGCGACCGGCCCGACCCGTCGACCATCGTCTCGATGCTCGACGAGCAGCAGCGCACCGTGCTGCGCATCACGCCCGACCAGATCCTGTTCCACGAGTGAGCGGAGGAGCTCCATGTACCGCCTGCTGAACGTCGACGGCCGCGCCGCGCTCGAGCGCGACGGTCGGTGGCACGATCTCGCCCGCGCGAGCGGCGACGACTCGCTCGCCGACCCGATGGCCGCGGTCGAGCGCAGCCGCGAGCTCCACGACCTCCACGCTGCCCTCACGGGCGACGGGGACGGCGACGTGGCCACAGCCGTGCTCGGCGCACCGGTCCCCCGCCCGCGCCAGGTGTTCGCCATCGGCCTCAACTACCGCGACCACGCGTCCGAGAGCGGCATGGAGGTCCCGCCGGCGCCGCTCACCTTCACCAAGTTCCCGAGCTGCATCGTCGGCCCCGACGCCGATGTCCCCCTGTGCGGTGCGACGGTCGACTGGGAGGCGGAGATCGTCGTGGCGATCGGGCGCGAGGCGACCAACGTGGCCGCCCCCGATGCCTGGGACGCCATCGCCGGCATCACGCTCGGCCAGGACTACTCGGAGCGCACCGTGCAGCTCACCGGGGTGCCGCCGCAGTTCTCGCTCGGCAAGTCGTTCCCTGCGTTCGGGCCGATCGGCCCGGCGCTCGTGAGCACCGACTCGTTCGCCGATCCCGACGACATCGGCCTGTGGTGCGACGTCGACGGTCGACGCGTCCAGGCGGCCCGCACCGACCTGCTGATGTTCCCGATCGCCACGCTCGTCGAGTACCTCTCGTCGATCTGCACCCTCTGGCCGGGCGACCTCATCTTCACCGGCACGCCGTCGGGCGTCGGGATGGCGACCGGCACGTTCCTCCAGGAGGGCCAGGTGGTCACCACCGGGGCCGAGGTCATCGGCGAGCTGCGCAACCGCTGCGTGGCCGGCACCACCCGGGCGACGATGCCGTGAGCCTGCACCGCCTGCTCGGCTTCGACGTGTCGGTGCCCGACCCCGACGCCCTCGCCACCTGGTACGGCGCGCTGGGCCTGGAGGGCACGCCGAACGACGGCTACGCCGGCGGCGACGGCGGCGGGCGCGTCGGCCTCGACGAGGGCCCGTTCCGCCGCCTCGTGAGCATCCACGTCGGCGCCGACGATGACCGGGACCTCGAGGCGATCGCCCGGCGGCTGGCCGACGGCGGCGCCGCGGTGGAGCGGACCGACGAGGGCACCGTGGCGGTCGTCGACCCCGCCACCTCGGTGCGCATGCGGGTCTCGGCGGCCGAGCCCGAGCGGCGCGGTCCGGCGGTCCCCGCGCCCGAGGAGGCCAACCGGCCGGGCACCACGGTGCGGGCGAACCGCCGGGCACCCGGCACCGAGGCCGTCGCCCGAGCCCCGCGCCGGCTCGGCCACCTGGTGCTGGGCACGCCCGACCTCGCCGCGACCCGCTCGCTGCTGGTGGACGGGCTCGGGTTCAAGGTGTCCGACGAGATCGACGGGATCATCTCGTTCCTGCGCTGCTCCACCGACCACCACAACGTCGCGCTGGTCTCGTCGCCCGTGCCCCTCCTCCAGCACTACTCGTGGGAGTGCGACGACCTCGACCACGTCGGCGCCACCGCCACCTCGGTGCTGCGGCGCGACCCCGACGGCCACGTGTGGGGCATCGGGCGGCACTTCGCCGGCTCGAACTTCTACTGGTACCTGCGCGACCCGTCCGGCGCGTTCCTCGAGCTGTACTCCGACCTCGACCAGATCACCGACGACGAGGCGTGGGAGCGCGACGGCCGCACCGAGTTCGGGCTCGACCGGATCGCCAACGCCTGGGGGCCCGAGATCCCGCTCGAGTTCATCGAACCGGCCGACCTCGCCGACCTGCAGGCGGGCTGGGCGGCACGGGCGTGAGCGCACCGGTGCTCGACGCCGACGTGGTCGTCGTCGGCTTCGGGCCGGTGGGCGCGACCACCGCGGGCCTCGCCGCCCGCCACGGCCTGCGCACGCTCGTGGTCGACCGGGCCACCGACCTGTACCCGCTGCCGCGCGCCGCCCACTGCGACGGCGAGATCGTGCGGATCCTCCAGGAGCTGGGCTGCGCGGAGGAGATCGTGGCGGCCATGGTCAACAACGAGGGCATGGACTTCCTCGACGCCCAGCGCGAGGTGCTCCTGCGGTTCGACTCGCCACCGGACACGACGATCGGGTGGCCCTCGTCGGTGCTGTTCCACCAGCCCGGCTTCGAGCGCGCCCTGCGCGCCGCGGTGGCCAAAGCCGGCGTCGAGGTCCGCCTCGGCACCGGCATCGCCGAGGTCCGCCAGCACGACGACCACGTGGCGCTCGCCGCCGACGACGGGGCCGTGCTGCGGGCCTCGTGGGTGGTGGGGTGCGACGGGGCCCGCTCGGCGCTGCGCGCCGTGGTGGGCACCGGGCTCGACGACCTCGGCTTCGAGGAGCCGTGGCTCGTGCTCGACCTGCTCCTGCGCAAGCCGATCGCCTCGCTCCCCCGCCGCGCCCTCCAGGTGTGCGACCCGGCCCGTCCACACACCCTCGTGCCGATGCCGTTCCCCCGCTTCCGCTTCGAGTTCATGCTGCTCCCGGGCGAGGAGGCGGCCGACCTCGATCGGCCCGAGGTCATCCGTGAGCTGCTCGCCGGCTGGATCGACCCCGATCTGGTGGAGGTCGAGCGGTCGGCCGTCTACACGTTCCACGGGCTGATCGCCGAGCTCTGGCGCGACCGGCGCGTGCTGCTCGCCGGCGACGCCGCCCAC
>JAGQSL010000463.1:4662-4817 GCA_020439525.1 Acidimicrobiales bacterium
CTCGACACCTACCAGGCCGAGCGCGAGCCTCACGTGCGGGCGAT
Source organism: Acidimicrobiales bacterium (assembly GCA_020439525.1). GTDB lineage: Bacteria > Actinomycetota > Acidimicrobiia > Acidimicrobiales > Iamiaceae > Aquihabitans. Next base: position 4,707 of record JAGQSL010000463.1, read on the forward strand.
CATCGAGGCGGCGGTGAGCTTCGGGCGGATCATCTGCACCACCGATCCTGCGGTGGCCGCCGAGCGCGACGCCGGCCTGCGCGCCGCGGCCAGCGGGGGCGCCCAGCCGCC
>JAGQSL010000074.1:0-1412 GCA_020439525.1 Acidimicrobiales bacterium
GTGCTCGGTTCGTGCGCTGGTGGCGCGCGTTCGGGGTGGAGAACGGCGGCGCCGCGGTGCTGGGCCGGCGCCGCGGTGCTGGGCCGAGCGCCCGGCGTCAGGAGAGGGCGGCGACCTGCTCGGCGCGGCGGGCCGAGCGCTCGTCGTCGCCGCGGGCCAGCGATGCGGCCAGCTCGTCCTCGAGCGCCTGGGCGGCGAAGGGCCGGGTGAGCACGGCGTCGGCGCCGGCCTGCCAGGCGAGCAGCGCGTTCGCCGGACCGGTGCTGATCACGATGGCGCGGGTGTCGACGCCGCGCTGGGCTCCGCCGCCGCGCAGGGCCCGGAGCTGCTCCACGGTGGCCGCGCCGAGGTCGAGCACCACGGCGTCGGCGCCGGCCGAGAGGACGGCGGCCGCCGCTTGATCGGCGTCGGTGACCCGCACGGCGGTGTGACCGCCGCGCTCGACGATCCGCGCCAGCACCTCGCACACCGTCTCGTCGACGTTGGCGACGACGACGGTGCGAGGCGACCCGGCAGCGGACGCGTCGGTCAACGTCGGCTCAGTCCTCGAGGGTCTCGAGGACGTTGCCGGCCCCGCCCCGGGCGTCGGAGGCTTCGAGGGCCTCGAGCAGGTGCATGGCGATGTCGGCCACCTGCACGTCGTCGCCCTTGCCGAGGCCCTTCACGCCGTCGTCGATCATGATGTAGCAGAAGGGGCAGGCGGTGGCGACGCGCTCGGCGCCGGTGGCCACGAGCTGCTCGGAGCGAGCGTCGTTGACCTTGGTGCCGATGGTCTCCTCCATCCACATGCGCGCGCCGCCGGCGCCGCAGCACATGCCCTTGGTGCCGTTGGCCGACGCCTCGACGATGTCGATGCCGCCCAGGTTGCCGATCACGTTGCGCGGCGCCATGTAGACGTCGTTGTGGCGGCCGAGGTAGCAGGAGTCGTGGTACACGACCCGCTCCTCGAGGCGGGCGTCGCTCATGTCGAGCTTCCCGTTGGCGATCAGCCACTCGAGGAACTGGCTGTGGTGGACCACCTCGTAGCGCCCGCCGAGCTGCGGGTACTCGTTGAGCAGCGTGTTGAAGCAGTGCGGGCACTGGGTGATGATCTTGCGGACGCCCATGCCGTTCATCAGCTCGATGTTCTGCATGGCGAGCATCTGGAAGATGTACTCGTTGCCCGAGCGGCGGGCCGAGTCGCCGGTGCAGTTCTCCTGCGGGCCGAGGATGGCGAAGTCGACGCCGGCGCGCTGCATGAGCTTCGCCATGGCCTGGGTGACCTTCTGGTTCTTGTCGTCGAACGAGCCGGCGCAGCCCACCCAGTACAGGTACTCGTGGTCGAAGTCCTCGGAGCCGTCGACGATCTCGACGCCGTCGACCTTCGAGGTCCACGCCGCCCGGTCGCTCTGGCTCATGCCCCACGGGTTGCC
>JAGQSL010000074.1:1517-4787 GCA_020439525.1 Acidimicrobiales bacterium
AGATCTCGTCGCACGCCTTGCAGCTGGTGCACGCCCAGATCTCCTCGGGCGTGATGCGGTCGAAGAGCGAGCTGGTCTCGATGGTGATCTCGGGGACCGTCGAGATGGGGGGCGACACCTGCGGCGTGCCCGAGGCCGCCATGACCTCACCGGTCTTGAGCACGATCTCGCGGGGGTCGAGCGGCTTGCCGGTGGCGTGGGCCGGGCACACCGAGGTGCACCGGCCGCACATGGTGCAGGCGTCGGTGTCGAGCAGCTGCTTCCAGGTGAGCTCCTCGACGGTGGAGGCACCGAAGCTCTCGAGCTCGGTCTCCATGAGGTTCGGCATGGCCCGCATGGCGCCCTTCGGGCGGTCCTTGTCCTTCAGGTACATGTTCAGCGGCGAGGTGAACATGTGGCGCATCATCGTGATGGGCAGGATCACGAGGAAGGCGGCGAAGGCGCCCACGTGGGCCACCCACAGCACCTGGTGGGTGCCGGCGAGGCTGCCGCTGCCGTCGATGAGGGTGGCGAGCGGGTAGCCGATGAACGACCACTTCTCGAACTCGGGCGTGCCCTCGGCGGCGATGCGCCAGCCCTCGGTGAGGAAGCCGGTGACGGCGAGGGCGAGCAGCACGCCGAGGCCGATGGCGTGGTCGGCCTTGGTCTTGATGCGGATCCGGTAGGGCCGCTGCACGTAGCGGCGCCAGATGGCCCACCCGACGCCGACGAGCAGGCCGAGGCCGGCCAGGTCGCCCACGAACGAGTAGCCCTGGTAGGTGCCGCCGTGGAGGAACTTCATGCTCTCGGGCACCTGGTGGTTGATCTCCAGGATCGTGGTGACGGCGAGCAGCACGAGGAACGAGAAGTAGATGAGCGAGTGCATGAGGCCGGCGGCGGGGTCGCGCAGCAGCGTCTGCATGTAGAGGCCGGCCCGCACGTCTTCGGCTCGGCGCTTGGCGTTCTTGCGGGTGGTGGCCCGGCGGTCCGGGGCGCCTCGCTCCCAGTTCTTCACCCGGTTCGAGAAGTTGAAGGCGCCGAAGAGGATCAGTGCCGGCATCAGCACGTAGAAGCCGAGCTTGAGCCACGACGGGATGTTGAAGAACACCTCGCGCTGCACCGCGGACTCGTCGTGCCACTCGGTGATGAGCGGGGCGATGCCCGACAGCGCCGTGAAGGCGGCGATCAGCGCTCCCAGCCCGAGGACGAGGTGGTGCGGGCGCACCCGCTTGTCGGTGGTCTCCGCAGTGGTCTCTTCGGTAGCCATAGCGAGGGCAAACGTACTCGCGCCTTCGGTGCGCGACCGAGTTCGTGGCGGCGGGCGCCGAGCGGCGCCGGTCCGCGCCGCTCAACCGTCGGTGCGGACCTCCCAGGTGGCGGTGCGCATGCCCGCCATCCCGATGGTGCCGCCGGGCTGGATGTGGCCGCCGTACCAGCCCGCCTTGCCGGCGAAGACCCAGTCGGACGGCAGCCGCACCGTGCCGGTGTGGTCGGGGTCGTCCCACGCCGGCTCGCCCTCCTCGATGCGCCAGCCCTTGATGGTGACGAGGTCGCCCTCGGCCCGGGCGCACACCCGCCACGGCAGCGGGCGGGGCACGTCGCCATCGGCGAAGGGCTTGCGCAGCGACACCGCGCCGTGGGTCCGGAAGTACGGGGTGCGGGCCGTGTCCCACGTGTAGACGTTCATCTGCCACTCGGCGCCGTACCAGATGTTCTTGGCCACGACGATGGCGCGGAACCGGCTGCCGTCGCTGCGCACCCGCAGGGCGAGGCCCTGCTGCACCCAGGCGCCCTTCGAGTCGGTCCAGGTGGCGCAGCTCTCCTGGTTGTGGGTCATCGTGGTCGAGGGCGGCCAGATGACGGTGCGGGTCTGCGAGCCCTCGGGCGTGGCCCGGTTCGACGTCGGCGCGCTGATGCGCAGCGAGCCCTGCCCGGGGCTCAGGAGGTAGATGTCGCTGCCGTCGCGGGTGACGTAGCGCTGGGCCAGGCGCGGCGTGCTCGACTGGTCGTAGAGCACGACCTCCACCTGCCGGCACCCGGCGGCGACGAGGGCGAGCGCGACGACGACGCCGACGGTGCGTGCTCGTCTCGTCCAGCTCCGGCGCATCGGTCCCCGCGCCCCCGGCCCGGGCGGGCCGATCGGTGCGGGCGTCACGGTACGCCGCGCGCGGTCGGTCGTGCTCGGCCGACGGGGCGCCTCGCCCGGCCGGGGGAGCGGGGGGCAACCCCCCTCCCGACGGGCCCGATCAGCCGTAGATCTGGCGGTCCAGCTCCCGCACTCGCGCCGCGAGCTGGCCGAGCAGCTTCTGGGCCAGCCCGGGCACCTCCTCGATGACGCCGGCGAACTCCCGGGCCGACAGCACGAGGGCCGTGAGCGAGGTGGTGGCGGTGACCGTCGCCGTGCGGGGGCCGTGGTCGAGCAGGGCCAGCTCGCCGATGGCGTCGCCGGGCCCGAGCTCGCCGACCTTGCGCCCGTTGCGGTGGACGCTGGCGGTGCCCTCGACGATCACGAACGCCTCTCGCCCGGCGTCGCCCTGGTCGACGAGGACGTGGCCCGCCTCGACGGTGATCTCGTTCGACGCCTTGGCGATGCGCCCGAGGTCGCGCTTGGACAGCGCGGAGAACAGCGGGATCTCGGCGAGGTGTTCGAGGTGCTTCGTGCGAGAGGCCATGGGCGCCGAGCGTACCGACGCGGCCGTGGCCGCGCCCGGGATCTCCGGCCCGGCGCGCGAGATCAGGCGCCGGCGGTGGCCTGCTTGGCCACGGCCTCGGCCGCGGCGCGCACGGCCTCGGGGTCGCCGAGGGCGCGCTCGAGGGCGGCCTTGGCCTCGGTGGGGCGGCCGTCGTCGTCGAGCTCGTAGACGAGCGGGACCCCCGTCGGGATGTCGAGCCCGGCGATGGCGTCGTCGGCGATCGAGTCGAGGTGCTTCACCAGGGCCCGCAGCGAGTTGCCGTGGGCGGCCACGAGCACGGTGCGGCCGCCGGCGAGGTCGGGGACGATCTGGTCGAACCAGTACGGGAGCATCCGGGCGACGACGTCGGCCAGGCACTCCGAGGCGGGCAGCACGTCGCTCGGGATCCGGACGTAGCGCGCGTCCGCGTTCGGGTTGTGGGCGTTGTCGGCGGCGATGGGCGGCGGGGGCGTGTCGTAGCTGCGGCGCCACACCTTCACCTGCGCCTCGCCGAACTGCTCGGTGGCCTCGGCCTTGTTGCGGCCGGTGAGATCGCCGTAGTGCCGCTCGTTCAGCCGCCAGTGCCGCTTCACCGGCAGCCACAGGAGGCCCATCTCGT
>JAGQSL010000075.1:0-1849 GCA_020439525.1 Acidimicrobiales bacterium
CGAGGGCGTCCTCGGCCGTCGGGTACACCTTCGGCACCCCGAAGGCGGCGCCCGCCTGGGCGGCGCCGACCTCGTGGTCGGGCTCGGCCACCGGCGAGTCGAGGACGATGACGCCCGCCAGGCGCTCCGAGTGCATCGCCGCGGTGGCGATCGTGACGAACCCGCCCATGGAGTGGCCGACCACCACGGGAGGCCCGTCGATGCCGGCATCGTCGGCCACCGCCATCACCTCGTCGGCCCAGCGCTCGAGCGAGTAGGCCTCCCGCCGGTCGCTGTCGCCGTGGCCCGACAGGTCGACCGCCACGACCCGGAACTGCCGGGAGAACGGTGCGGCGATGTGGGTCCACCAGTGGGCGTGGGCGGCGCCGCCGTGGACGAACACGATGCCCCGCCGCCCCGGCTCGCCCCAGGCGAGGTAGTGGATCTGGGTGCCGTCCACGTCGACGTGCTCGTCGAAGAAGGGCGTGTGGAGCGCCCGGCGGAACCAGCCCGGGGCGTCGGGCGCGATCAGCGAGTCCACGTCGGCGACCATCGGCGAACGGTAGACCGCGCGAGCCCGGTCCGGCGCCGGTCGGGCGGGTCAGCCGCCGGTGCTGGCGCCCGGCAGCACGCGGTAGCTCTGGTACACGCCATCGATGCTGCGGATGCTGCCCAGCACGGCGTCGAGGTGCGAGGGGTCGCCCAGCTCGCAGTCGAACTTCATCAGCGCCATGCGGTCGCGGTCGGTCTTCATGGTGCAGGCGATGATGTTCACCTTGTGGGCGGCGAGCACACCCGACACGTCGCCCAGCAGGCCGGGGCGGTCGAGCGAGCGGACCTCGATCGAGGCCACGAAGATGCCCCCGGACAGGTCGGAGTCCCACTCGACCTCGATCAGGCGATCGACCTGGCCGGCCTGCAGCGACGCGGCGTTGGCGCAGTCCGCCCGGTGGACCGACACCCCCCGTCCGCGCGTGACGAAGCCGATGATCTCGTCGCCGGGCACGGGCGTGCAGCACCGCGACAGGCGGATCATCACGTCGTCGAGGCCCTCGACGTGGACCCCGACGCCGCTGCGGGCCCGCGAGCTGCCCGAGCGCCGGGTCACCGACGTCGGCAGCTGCTCCTCGCGCGCCGGGTCACCCGAGTGCAACAGCCGGCTGATGCGACCCACGACGGCCTCGGGCGACACGTGGTGCTCGCCGATGGCCGTGTACAGCGCATCGACGTCGACGTAGTTGAGGTCCTGCGCCGCCTCCTCCAGCACGGCCTGGGGCAGCTTCTGGGTGGGCAGCGACTCCTTGCGCAGCTGGCGCTGCAGCTCCTCGCGCCCGTTCTCCCGGGCGTCCTCCCGGCGCTCGCGCGAGAACCACTGGCGGATCTTGTTCGACGCCCTCGGGGTGCGGACGATCTGCAGCCAGTCGCGGCTGGGGCCCGACCCCTCCACCTTCGAGGTGAAGATCTCGCACGTGTCGCCCGAGGCGAGCTGGTGGCTGAGCGCCACCAGCCGACCGTTCACCCGCGCCCCGACGCAGGAGTGGCCGACCTCCGTGTGCACCGCGTAGGCGAAGTCGATGGGCGTGGCGCCCTTCACCATGGTGATGACGCGACCCTTCGGGGTGAACACGTAGACCTCGTCCTGCTCGAGGTCGACCTTCAGCGTCTCCATGAACTGCTCGGGGTCGGACGTCTCCTTCTCCCAGTCGACGATCCGGTTCAGCCACGCCAGCTCGTCCGACGGCGTGCCCCGCTTGTAGGCGAAGTGGGCGGCGACGCCGAACTCGGCGCGCTGGTGCATCTCGCTCGTGCGCACCTGCACCTCGAGGGGCTTGCCCTGGGGCCCCACCACGGTGGTGTGCAGCGACTGGTA
>JAGQSL010000075.1:1859-7287 GCA_020439525.1 Acidimicrobiales bacterium
TGGGCATGGCCACGTAGTCCTTGAACCGGCCCTGCACCGGTCGCCACGTGGCGTGGATGGAGCCCAGCGCCGCGTAGCAGTCTCGGACCGAGTCGACCTGCACCCGGATGCCCACCAGGTCGTAGATGTCGTCGAACTGCCGACCCTTCACGACCATCTTCTCGTAGATGCTCCACAGGTGCTTCGGACGGCCCGACACGTCGGCGTGGACGCCGAGCTCCGCCAGGCGCAAGCGGACCTCCTCGAGCACCTGCTCGAGGTACAGCTCTCGCTCGGGGGCGCGGGTGGCGACCATGTGGTCGATCTCGGCGTACTGCTTCGGGTGCAGCGTGGCGAAGCTGAGGTCCTCGAGCTGCTGCTTGAGGTCCTGCATGCCGAGGCGGTGGGCCAGCGGGGCGTAGACGTCGAGCGTCTCGCGGGCGATGCGGGCCTGCTTGTCGGGGGCCATGGCGCCGAGCGTCCGCATGTTGTGGAGGCGGTCGGCGAGCTTGATCATCAGGACCCGCAGGTCCTTGGCCATCGCCACCAGCATCTTGCGCATCGAGGCGGCCTGCTGGGCGGCCTTGGAGTCGAACTGGACCCGATCGAGCTTGGTCACGCCGTCGACGATCTGGGCGACGTCGTCGCCGAAGCGCTCGGCGAGCTCGTCGAGCGTCACCCCGGTGTCCTCCACCGAGTCGTGGAGCAGCGCTGCCGCGACCGTCTCCTCGTCCAGCCCGAGGTCGGCCACGATCCGGGCCACGGCCAGCGGGTGGTGGATGTACGGCTCGCCGCTCTTGCGCGACTGGCCCTCGTGGGCGGCGGCGGCGAGCTCGTGGGCTTGAGCGATCAGCGCCGTGGACGTCTTCGGGTGGTGGGCGCGAAAGGTCGTGATCAGGGGCGCGAGCTCGACCGATGCGGGGGCGCTGGAGCGACGCCAGGGCAGCACCCGGCTGACGGTCGACATGGGCTCAGCCTACGGGTCGGGGCAACCCCCGAGGCCCCGGCTCAGTAGGTGATCAGCGAGGTGACCGGGGCGTCGCCCAGCGCGGCGCGCCCGCCCAGGGCGCCGAGCTCGATGAGGAAGGCCAGGGCCGCGACACGGGCCCCGGTCTGGCCGACGAGCTCGACCGTGGCCGCGGCGGTGCCCCCGGTGGCCAGCACGTCGTCGAGCACCAGCACCACGTCGTCGGCGGTCACCGCGTCGCGATGGATCTCGAGCAGGTCGGTCCCGTACTCGAGCTCGTACTCCTGGCGGTGGATCGCCGAGGGCAGCTTGCCGGCCTTGCGGACCGGCACGAAGCCAGCGCCCAGCTCGACCGCCACGGGGGTGGCCAGGATGAAGCCGCGCGCCTCGATGCCGACCACCTTGGTGACCCCCAGGTCGCGGAACGGTTCGGCGAGCTGCGCCACCACCTCGGCGAGGCCCTCGGGGTGGGCGAGCAGCGGCGTGATGTCGCGGAAGACGATCCCCGGCTTGGGGAAGTCGGCGATGTCGCGGATGTGGGCGGTGAGGTCGAGGGCCATCAGCGCTTGCGCCCCTGCTTGCGAGGACGGGCGACCACCTCGTCGGAGGGCGCCGCAGTGCTCGCACCGACGCCGACGGCCACGGGCTCCTCGACGTCGCGCCGGGCGAGCCGCTCGCGCAGTTCGCGGTAGCGCGGCTCTCGCTCCTTCAGCAGGGCGAGCGTGGGCGTGGCGATGAAGATCGACGAGTAGGCGCCCGAGAGCAGGCCCAGGAAGAGGGCCAGGCCGAACTCCTCGAGGGTGGTGGCCCCGAGCACGAACGACCCGAGCACGAGCACGGTCGTGATCGGCAGCAGGGCGGTGATCGAGGTGTTGAGCGAGCGCATCAGCACCTGGTTCATCGAGAGGTTCGCCATCTCGGTGTAGGTCATCTTCGACTTGCGACCGAGCAGACGGGTGTTCTCGTCGACGCGGTCGAACACCACGATGCCGTCGTAGATCGAGAAGCCGAGGATGGTGAGCAGGGCGATCACCGTCGCCGGGGTCACCGGGAACTGGAAGACCGCGTAGAGCCCGACCACGATCAGCAGGTCGTGGATGAGCGCGAGCACGGTGGCCAGCGCCATGCGGAACTCGAAGCGCAACGTGATGTACAGGGTGATCACGATCAGGAAGACGATGAGCGCGGTCCGGGCCTTCGCCGAGATCTGCTGGCCCCACGAGGGACCGACGGTGTCGACCGTGACCTCTGAGGCCTTCGAGCCGGTCTGCTCGGCGAGGACATCGGTGACGGCGCGACCCACGCGCTCGCGCTCGGTCTGCTCGGCGGTGGCGAGGGCCTCGACCTGGCCGCGCATGGCGACGGTCGCATCCTGCACGACCTGGGCCTTGGCGTCGCCCGAGGTGCCGTCGAGGTCCTTGGCGAGGGTGTCGATCTCGTCCTGGAGGGTGGCGAGCTCGTCGGGGACGTCGGTGCGGAAGGGCCCCTCGATGCCTTCGAGCTGGCCGACCACTCGATCCACCCGGCGCTTGGAGGCGCCGGTCAGGTCGGCGGCGATGGCATCGAGGTCGCTGGCCGCGCCCTCGAGGGCCGCGGTCGTCGCCTTCGTGGGCGATGCCGTGGCCTCCGCCTCGACGCGCAGGATGCGCTGGTTCCCGTCGCCGGTGGCCTGGGTCACCTCCTGCACCTGCACGTCGTCGTAGCCGAGGCCGCGCACCGCCGATTCGACGTCGCCGACGTCGGCCTTGCCGGCGGGCACCTCCCAGACGGTGCCGCCGGTGAAGTCGATGCCAAGGTTGAGGCCGTTGGCGAACAGCGCCCCGAGGCCGATGGCCACCAGCACGCCGCTGATGGTGAACCAGAGCTTCCAGCGACCGACGATGTCGAAGTCGGTCTCGCCGTGGTAGAGGCGGGAGAGCACGCCGGGGCGGCGCCCCTCGCTCACGGGGGAGGTCACGACGCCGCTCCTGCCTGCTCGCCGGCGCGCTCCCGGGAGCTGTCGAGCCCGAGGAACCGGGAGTTGGACAAGCGCTCGGATCGGGCCAGCAGGGCCACCACCGGGCGGGTGAAGAAGTAGGCCACGATCAGGTCGAGCACCACCGAGATGCCCAGGAAGAAGGCGAAGCCCCGCACCGGGCCGACCGTGAGCCACCAGAGGAGGAAGGCGCCGATGAAGGAGGCGACGTCGGCCGTGATGATGGTGCGGATGGCGCTCTCGAAGCCGCGCTCGGTGGAACTGCGCACGCTCCGCCCGGCGCGGACCTCGTCCTTCAACCGTTCGAAGTAGACGACGTAGGAGTCCACGGTGGTGCCCACCGACACCACGATGCCGATGATGCCCGACAGCGTGAGGGCCAGGCCCTGGTTGGCCGACAACCAGCAGATGAGGCCGTACATCAGCCCGCCCCACACGCTGAGGCCGGCGACCACCACGAGGCCGAGGCCCCGGTAGTAGGCGAGCATGTACAGCGCGACGAGGGCGATGCCGACGGCGCCGGCGAGCAGCCCGGCGTGGAGCGAGTCCTTGCCGAGCGTGGCCGACACCTGCTGGAGCGCCGCCTGCTCGAACTCGACCGGCAGCGACCCGTAGCGCAGCACGAGGGCCAGCTCCTTGGCCTCGGACTGGTCGAAGCTGCCGCTGATGGTGAAGTTGCCCGAGGCGAGGTCCTGGCCGTTGACCGTGGGCGCCGAGAGCACCTCGCCGTCGAGCACGATGGCGATGGCGCCGCGAGACGCGCCCGTGTCGTCCTGACCCTGCGCGGGGCAGGTGGGCTCGGCCTGGTAGCAGGCGTTGAAGGCGGCGTTGGCCTCGGCCTTGCGCGACCCCTTGACCGAGACGTTGACCGCCCACTGGTTCGAGATCGCCGCCTCGGCCGACGACAGGGCGTCGCCCGTGAAGCCGACCGGCCCGAGCGTGTAGATCAGCGAGCCGTCCTTGGACGGCACGACGACGCCACCGTCGGGCGTCGGGGTCGACGCCTCGGCCGCGGCGATCGCCTCGTCGCTGAGCGCCGTCCCCGCCCGGCAGCCCGACGCCGCGTTGCCGTCGGCACCCCCGGCCGTCGTCGTCGTCGTCGAGCCATCGGCGGGCGCCGTGGTGGTGGTCTCGGCGGCGACCGTCGTGGTGGTCTCCGGCGGGATCGTCTCGGCCGTCGTGGTGGTGGGCGGCGCCGTGGTGGTGGTCGTGGTCGGGGCGAACTGCTGCGGGAGCGCGCCCTCGCCGGCTGCCAGCCCGGCCGCGCCCATCCCCTCCTCGCCGTCGCCCGCCACGGTCGTGGTGGTGGCGTCCGCCGCCGCGGTCGTGGTGGCCCCCGCCTCGGTGGTCGTCGTGCCGTCGGCCTCGGTCGTGGTCGTCTCACCGTCGGCCGTCGTGGTGGTGGACGAGCCACTGGTGGCCGGGGCCGCATCGGGGTTCGGCGTGACGCCGAGGACCGGGCGGAACTCGAGCTTCGCCGTGCACCCGACGACCTGCTCGGCCTTCTCCCGATCGGTGACGCCCGGCAGCTGCACGATCACCGTGCGCCCCTGCCGGGTGATGTCGGGCTCGGCCACGCCGAGGCCGTCGATGCGCTGGCGGATGATGTCCTTGGCCTTCTCGACGCTCTCCTCCGAGGGCGCCTGGCCGTCGATGTCGCGGGCCTGGAGGACGACGGAGAAGCCGCCCTGGAGGTCGAGGCCCAGCGTGGGCGACGAGTCGGTGAGCACGGCGGTGAGCACCGAGCCCAGCGAGGCCAAGACGATGAGCACCAGCGGGACGAGCAGCGAGCGTGGCGACTTCACGACGCCCCCTCCTCGAGGTCGCCCGACGTCGTCGTCGGGCGGGGGTCGGACGTGGTCACCGGATCCTCCGCACGGGTGGGGTCGGGGCTGCCGGGGGCGGCGAGCCGGCTCGAGACGGCGAGCTTGGCCATGGTGATCACCACGTCGGGCGCCACCTCGACCTGCACGGTGTCGTCGCCGACGTCGGCGACGGTGCCGTGGATCCCGCTGAACGACTCGATGCGATCGCCGGGGGCGAGCGTCTCGACGAACGCCCGGTGCTCACGCTGGCGCTGCTGCTGCGGTCGGATGATGAGCGCCCAGAAGGGCACGATCAGCACGATCGTCAGGATCAGGACGGGAAGCAACGAGGGGTCCGTTCGGTGCGGGAAAAAGCCTCGGGAACCCTAGTGCGCCGGGCTCCCCCACCCCGCCTCACCCCCACACGTCGAGGACCGCTCGGCGAGCCGCGTCGAAGCGGCCCTCCGCGATGGCGCTCCGGAGGTCGACGACGAGGCGCGAGAGCCACGCGACGTTGTGGATCGTGAGGAGCCGAGCGGCCGTCGGCTCGCCGAGGCGGTGGAGGTGGCGCAGGTAGGCGCGGCTGTAGCGTGCGCAGACGGGGCAGCCGCAGGTCGCGTCGAGCGGGCCCTCGTCGCGCTCGGAGGCGAGGTTCTTGATCATGAGCCGGCCCTCGGTGGTGAGGACGGTGCCGTGGCGGGC
>JAGQSL010000076.1:0-828 GCA_020439525.1 Acidimicrobiales bacterium
CCAGTTCGCCAAGCCCCGCTCGTCGGACACCGAGACCATCGGCGACCTCGTGCTGCCCAGCTTCCGTGGCCACATGGTGAACGACATCGCGCCCAGCGAGTCGGCCCGGATCCCCGATCCGCAGCGGCTGCTCGCCGCCTACCACCAGTCGTCGTCCACCCTGAACCTGCTGCGCGCCTTCACCAAGGGCGGCTACGCCGACCTCGCCCGGGTGCACACCTGGAACCAGGAGTTCGTGGCCTCGTCGACCGAGGGCCGCCGCTACGAGCGCCTCGCCGACGAGATCGACCGGGCGCTGCGGTTCATGCGGGCGTGCGGCATCGACACCGAGGCCACCCCGAACCTCCACGAGGTCGACTTCTACACGTCGCACGAGGCGCTGGTCCTCGGCTACGAGGAGGCCCTCACCCGCCAGGACTCCCTCACCGGCGACTGGTACGACTGCTCGGCCCACATGATCTGGATCGGCGAGCGCACCCGCCAGCTCGACGGGGCCCACGTCGAGTTCTTCTCCGGCGTGCACAACCCGATCGGCTGCAAGATCGGCCCGAGCGCCACCCCCGACGAGGTGCTCGAGCTCTGCGAGAAGCTCAACCCGAACCGGGTGCCGGGCCGCCTCACGCTCATCACCCGGATGGGCGCCGACAAGATCACCGATGGGCTGCGGCCCCTGCTGGCCGCGGTGCGCGACGCCGCCCACCCCGTCGTGTGGGCCTGCGATCCGATGCACGGCAACACCATCACCGCCACGGGCGGCCAGAAGACCCGCCGCTTCGACGACATCCTCGCCGAGATCGCCGGGTTCTTCGCCGCCCACGAGGCCGAGCG
>JAGQSL010000076.1:861-9833 GCA_020439525.1 Acidimicrobiales bacterium
ACCGAGTGCCTGGGCGGCGCCGAGGCGATCCTCGACGAGCACCTCGGCTCGCGCTACGAGACCATGTGCGACCCGCGCCTCAACGGCCGCCAGTCGGTCGACCTCGCGTTCGCGGTCGCCGAGCTGCTCGCCCGCTGAGCCCTCGCCCGGGGCGGACCACGGGCGACCCCTAGGCTCGCCGTCGATGGATGGAGGGCTGTGGCGACGCACCTGGCGCCACGATCGCCCCGCGCTGGCCGTCACCGGCGCGGCCGCGCTCCTCGCCTCGATCGGCTGGCGAGCGATCACGCGGCCGATGGGCGACACGCCCTCCTACCGGGCGACGGCAGCGATCCTGCGCGACGGCTGGGGCAGCATCACCGAGCGCGGCCCCGGCTACCCGCTGCTCCTCGTGCTCACCGGGGCCGACGACCGGTCGAGCCGCGTCCTGTTCCTCGCCCAGCTCGCGCTGCACGTGGCCGCCATCGTGCTCGTGGTCGACCTGGCCCGGCGGGCCGATGTCGGCCGGTTCGGCCGCACCGCGCTCGCCCTCCTGCTCGTCGCCCCGCCCGTCTTGCTGCGGGTGGTCTACGAGGCGACCGAAGCCCTCGCCGCCCTGCTCGTGACGGCCATCGCCTGGCTGCTGCTCACCCCGCCCGAGCCCGGTCGACGGGTGCGGTGGGCGGTCGCGCTCGGCCTGCTCTGCGGCGGCGCCGGGCTGACGCGGCCGAACCTCGCCGTGCTGGTCGTGCCCGTCGCCGTGGTGGTGGCCGTCCGCGTCGGGGGCGCCGATGGGCGGCGAGCGGCGATCGCCGTGGCCGGCCCGGCGATGCTGCTCATCGGCGGGCTCGCCGTGGCCAACGGCCTGCGCTTCGACTCCTACGGCCTCACGCCGCTCACCCCGTACCACCTGAACGCCAAGACGGCGCCCTACGTGGAGGAGCTCCCCGAGCGGTTCGAGCCCGGGCGCTCCGTCCTGATCGAGGCTCGTGACGCCGCCCTCCTCCACGGTGGGTCGTCGGCGCCCGACAACTACATCTGGGACGCCCGACCCGCCCTGGAGGAGGCGACCGGCCTGCGAGGACGCGCCCTGGACCGCTGGGTCCTCGCCGTCGACCGCCATCTGATCGCCCACCACCCGCTCGACTACCTGGACACGGTGGAGGCGGCCTCGCTCCGGTACGTCCAGATGGACTCCCAACCGGCGGTGCAGGGGCTCGGGCGGCCGATCGCCCAGCTCGAGCAGCTCCTCCACCTGGGCCTGCTGGCGGTCACGGTCGCCCTCGTCTCGCTGGTGCCCGGCCTGGCGCTGGCCGGGCAGGTCGCCCGCCGCCCGTGGCAGAGCTGGGTGGTGGCGATGCTCCTGAGCGCGTCCACCTGGCTCTCGGCGGTCACCACCGAGAGCGGCACCGCCCGGCTCCGCGCTCCGGTCGAGCCCCTCCTCGCCCTCGGCGTCGTCGTGTCCGCCTCGGTCGTGCGCCGAGCCTGGCGGTCGCGGCCAGCGCGCCGCGGCACCGCGTGACCGATGCAATGTTGACCTGACCGGTCGCCTTTTGCCATGGTGGAATAGCTGACCAGCTGGGTCGGTTATTCGGAGCTCACCCAGGGGAGCAGAGGGCAGATGCTGGAGCAGCGCGAGATCGACCCGGGCCAGGCCGCGGACATCGACAAGTTCGAGCGGGTCCTCGCCGGCTACCTGGCCGGCGACGTCGACGAGGACGTGTTCCGCGTCTTCCGCCTCACCAACGGCATCTACGGCCAGCGCCAGGGCGGCCACCACCAGATGCTGCGGGTGCGCATCCCCTACGGCGGCGTGACCCCCGAGCAGCTCGACCTGTTCGGACGGCTCGCCGAGGAGTACTCCCGCGGCTGGGGCCACATCACCACCCGGCAGAACATCCAGCTGCACTACGTGCCGCTCGAGCGGGTGCCCGACGCCATGCGCGAGCTCGCCTCGGTGGGGCTCACCACCCGGGAGGCCTGCGGCGACGCCGTCCGCAACGTCATGGGCTGCCACCTCGCCGGCGCCTGCCCGCAGGAGCACCTCGACATCACCCAGTGGGCCGAGGCCACCAACCGCCACTTCCTGCGCAACCCCATCGCCCAACGCCTCCCCCGCAAGTTCAAGATCAACTTCTCGGGCTGCGAGACCGACTGCGGCCAGGCCATGTTCAACGACGTCGGCGTGGTGGCCAGCCGGCGCGAGGGGCCCGACGGATCGGTGGAGCTGGGCTTCCGCGTCTTCGTGGCCGGCGGGCTCGGCGCCAACCCGTTCCCCGCCCTGCTCCTCGAGGACTTCACGCCACGAGAGGACCTGCTCCCCACGCTCGAGTCGATCCTGCGGGTCTTCCACCAGACGGGCAACCGCGACAACAAGCTGCGGGCCCGGATGAAGTGGGTCGTCCAGCAGCTCGGCTGGGAGGAGACCCAGCGCCGCATCCTGAAGGAGCGCAAGTTCCTCCTCGCCTCCAACTCCTGGCCCGGCGGCATCCCCGCCGAGGTGGAGAAGCACGGCGACGCCCCCGCGGGCGTCCACGCCACCATCACCCCCACGGCCATCGGCCAGGGCACGCCGGTCACGCTGCGCTCCAACGTCCCCTACGAGCGCTGGGCCGAGGGCAACGTGATCCGCGGCGCCGCCAAGGGCACGGTGTCGGCCATCGCCTACGCCCGCCTCGGCGACATCACCGCCGACCAGTTCCGGGCGCTGGCCTCGATCCAGCGGGAGCTGGGCGCCACCGTGCGGCTCACCAACCGCCAGAACCTCGCCTTCCGCGACCTCACCGAGGAGCAGCTGCCGAAGCTCTTCGAGCGCCTCGACGCCATCGGCATGGCCCAGCCGGGCGCCGAGCTGAGCCGCGACGTCGTGGCCTGCCCCGGCGCCGACACCTNNGCAACCTCGCCGTCACCCAGAGCCGGGGCCTCGCCGACGCCATCGGGGCCCGCCTCGAGGAGGAGGGCCTCGGCGAGGTCGGCGGCGTGCGGTTCAACATCTCCGGCTGCACCAACTCCTGCGGCCAGCACCACATCGCCGACATCGGCTTCTCCGGTGCCGAGCGCCGGGCCCACGGCACCTCGGCGCCCGGCTACACCATGCTGCTCGGCGGCTACGTGGGCCAGACCGAGGTCCACTTCGGCGAGCGAGCCCTGCGGCTGCCGGCCAAGGCCGCCCCCGAGGCCGCGGTGCGGGTCGTGCGCCGCTTCGCCGGCGAGCGCGAGGCGGGCGAGACGTTCCGCGGCTGGATCGACCGCGTCGGCGGCGTGAAGGCGGTCGCCGGCGACCTCAAGGAGCTCGACGCCTTCCCCAGCCCCGACGAGGGCCCCGACTTCTACGTCGACTACGGCGAGACCGGCCCGTACGTGGCCGAGATCGGCGACTCGGAGTGCGCCACGTGACCATCGCCGAGACGCCCGTCGGCGTCGGCCGCGCCGGCGACCACGACCTCACCGACCAGGAGCTCGCCGAGCTCAGCGCCGAGTTCGAGCGCCTCCCGGCGTCCAAGATCATCCAGTGGGCGGTCGATCGCTACGCCCCGCACCTGGCCATGACCGCGTCGATGACCGACGCCGTGCTCATCGACCTCGCCCATCGCGTCGACCCCGCGATCGAGGTCGTCTTCATCGACACCGGCTACCACTTCCCCGAGACCCTCGCGACCGTCGAAGAGGTGCGGCGCCACTACGGCCTCAACCTGCGGATGATGACCGTCGCCCGCCAGGACGAAGCGCTGTGGGCCGCCGATCCCGAGAACTGCTGCTCGGCGGTGAAGGTGGGTCAGCTCGATCGCGCCCTGGCCGGCAAGGCGGCATGGATGAGCGGGCTGCGCCGCGGCGAGGCCGGCACTCGCGCCGGAGCGCCCATCGTGAGCCGCGACCTGCGCGGCCTGGTGAAGGTCAACCCCATCGCCACGTGGAGCGACGAGGACGTGGCCGAGTACATCGCCGAGCACGACGTGATCGTCAACCCCCTCACCAAGCGGGGCTACCCGTCCATCGGGTGCATGCCGTGCACCACGCCGGTGGCCACCGGCGAGGATCCCCGCGCCGGGCGCTGGCGGGGCAAGGCCAAGACGGAGTGCGGGCTGCACCTCGCCTGAGCCCGCGTTCTTGCACGCCGGCTGCAAATAGGATGCTCCCCGTCGTCCGACCACAGCAGACAGGGGCATTCCGATGGTCGAGATCCAGGGGACCTGCGCACCCGAGTTCGAGGCGGTGCGCACCGCCTTCGCCGCCAACTTCGACAAGGGCGAGGAGCTCGGCGCCAGCGCCTGCGTGACCCTCCACGGCGAGACGGTGGTCGACCTCTGGGGCGGCGACCGCGACCTCGAGGGCAACCCGTGGGAGCGCGACACGATCGTCAACGTCTGGTCGACCACCAAGACCATGGCCGCCACGGCGCTGCTCGTGCTCGCCGATCGCGATGAGCTCGACCTCGACGCTCCCATCGCCACGTACTGGCCCGAGTTCGCCGCCAACGGCAAGGAGGCCATCACCATGGCCCAGGTGATGGGCCACACCGCCGGGCTGCCCGGCTGGGTGCCGTCGATCGCCGTCGAGGACCTCTACGACCAGGATGCCTGCGCGGCCAACCTGGCCGCCCAAGCGCCCTGGTGGGAGCCGGGGACGATGAGCGGCTACCACCTCATCACCCAGGGGTACCTCGAGGCCGAGGTGGTCCGGCGCATCACCGGGCGCACCCTCGGCACCTTCTTCCGCGAGGAGCTCGCCGAGCCGCTCGGCGCCGACATCCACATCGGGCTGCCCGATTCCGAGGAGCCGCGCGTCGCCCACCTCGTGCCCCCGGCCGACGCCCTGGGCGTGGTCTCCGGCATGGACCCCGACTCCATCGCCATCCGCGCCGGCACCAGCGTCGGGGTCACCGGCGCCGAGCCGAACACCCGGGCCTGGCGGGCCGCCGAGATCCCGGCGGCCGGCGGCACCGGGAACGCCCGGGGGGTCGCCCGCGTCCACGCCGTGCTGGCCAACGGCGGCACGCTCGACGGCCGCACCTACCTCTCCCCCGCCAGCGTCGACCGGATCTTCGTCGAGCAGTGCCACCAGGTCGACGCCGTGCTCGGGGTGAAGATGCGCCTCGGCACCGGCTTCGGCCTGATGAACGACCTCATCCCGCTGAGCCCGAACCCGCGCTCGTGCTTCTGGGGCGGGTGGGGCGGCTCGATCTGCGTGATCGACGTCGACGCCGGCGTGTCGATCGCCTACGTGATGAACCGCATGGCCGGCGGCCTCGTGGGCGACATGCGCGGGGCGATGGTCGTCCTCGCCGCCATGGGCTCGCTCAGCGCCGCTGGCTGACCGTGAGCCCGTCGGCGAGGGCCAGCACCACGGTCTCGACCCGCTCGTCGCTCGCCGCCCGATCGTTGTAGGCCCGCAGCGCCTCGGTGCTCTCGCTGGTGTCGTCGGCGTCGACGACCTGGCCGCTCCACAGCGTGTTGTCGGCCACGAGCCACCCACCCGGCCGCAGGCGGGGCACGAGCTCCTCGTAGTAGGCGAGGTAGCCGGTCTTGTCGGCGTCGACGAACGCCAGGTCGATCGCTTCGTCGTCGGGAAGCGCCGCCAGGGTCTCGGCCCCGGGCCCGATGCGCAGCTCGATGCGATCGTCGACGCCGGCCTCGGCCCAGGCGTCGCGGGCGATCGACGTCCACTCCTCGGACACGTCGCAGCACAGGAGCCGGCCACCGGGGGCGAGGCCGCGGGCGACGCACAGCGCCGACGTGCCGGTGAACGTGCCCACCTCGACCGCGGACCGGACCCCCGCGAACCGGGTGAGCATCGTCAAGAAGGCGGCCTGGTCCGGGCCGATCTGCATCCCGGCGACGTCGCCCAGCGCCGCGGTCCGCTGGGTGAGGCGCTCGAGCACCTCGTCGAACGCCACGGTGTGCGCCCGCACGTAGGCGTCGAGGTCATCGGTCAGCAGGAACGAGCGAGGGGCCATCGCGGCACGGTACCGCCCCCGTCGGTTGACCGGCCCCGACGCCGTCGGAGACGATGGCGGTCGTGCGCGTCACGGCCGTCGAGGTTCCGACCAGGGTCCTGGTGTTCGGCATGGCGCGCGCCGACGGCACCATCTCGGCCGCCGAGCTCTACGACGTCGCCGACGCCTGCGGCCGATCGCCCGAGCAGGTGCGCTCGTGCGTCCGTCGCCTCGTGGCCGAGGGCCTGCTCGAGCGCGAGGGCACGGGCCGCACCGCCACCCTCCAGACGGTCGGGCTCGGCGACTCGCTGCGCCTGGGCGCCCTGCGCCGGCACGAGCTGGCCTACCGCCAGGATCGGGCCGGCCAGGGGTGGGACGGGCGGTGGCACCTCGCCGCCTTCGCCATCCCCGAGGAGCGGCGGACCGCCCGCGATCGCCTGCGCGACCAGCTCGTCGATGCCGGTGGCGCGCCGGTCGGCAACGGGCTCTACGTCACGCCCCACCCGTGGGAGGACGAGGTGCGAGCCATCGCCGCGGACCTGGGCGTCGGCGACCACCTGACGCTCGCCGGCAGCGACGACCTCGAGATCGGGGGCGAGCGCCGCCCGCGCGAGCTGGCGCGGAGGCTGTGGCCGGTCGACGAGCTCGCCGCCTCCTACCGACGGTTCCTCGCCGACCACGAGCACCTGCCGCCCCTGCTCGAGCGCCTGCGCGCCCGTCACGACCGGATCACCGACCGCGACTTCCTCCCCGGCGCGCTGTCGATGGTGGTCGCGTTCCAGCAGGTGTTCCTCCGCGACCCGCTCCTGCCGCCCGAGCTGCTCCCCCGGCCCTGGCCCGGTCGAGCGGCACGCGACCTGCTCGTCACCTGCCGGCGCCAGGCCCTGCGGGTCCGCGCCGAGCACGAGCGCCCCGCCCTGTTCGCCGCCTTCGACGACCTCGCCGCCCAATCGCTCTGAGCACCGAGCATCAGACGGGGAACCGGCGGCGGATCCAGTCGGCGAAGAGCGGATCGACCAAGCGGAGCTTGCCGTCGTCGTCGCGGCGGAGGTCGGCCGAGCCCAGCAGCGCGGCGACGGCAGCGCGAGCGGTGCCGGTCGACAGGTCGAGGACCGACGCCGCCGTGCCGTAGACGCTCCCGCCGCCGGCGACGATGCGCAGGACCTTCTGGTGGCCGGTGGGCACGAGCTGGAAGAGGCGCTCGCTCGAGCTGTCGACCGCAGCCCGGACGTTGGCCAGCGCCACCTCCCAGTGCTCGGGCTTGGCGACGCCGCCCTCGGGCACCAGCTGCCACACGGCGTCGGCCAGCTGCATCGCCCGCTGCGGATGCCCTTCGGCCAGCACCACGATCGAGCCGACGACGAGCCTGGCACGCCGCTGCGTCCGCTCGAAGCCGGACTCGACGATGGCCGCCACGTCGGCGTCGGCCATCGGGCCCAGGTGGACGAGGTCGGCCTGCGAGAAGAAGGGCTGCGCGCGGTCGCCGAACAGGGTGGCCATCGTCGACGGCTGGGAGCCGGCGAAGCAGATCCCCAGGTCGCGGTAGTGGTGCTGGAGCTCGGTGCGCAGCAGGCCGGCACCGTGGTCGACGTTGGCGATGCCGGCGAACTCGTCGAGCACCAGCAGGAGCGGCTGGCGCTCGGCCAGCTGCACGAGCACCTGGACCAGGGTGCGGAGGCGGAGCGTGGGGTCCGGCCGGTCGCGCGGGCTGCGGGCCAGCTCGAGGCCCAGGACGCCCAGCTGGAGCGAGAGCGACCCGGCCAGCGAGTGGAGGGCCTCGCGCAGCGGGCCCCGGGTCGACGCCATGCCCCGGTCGAAGGCACCGGCGAGGTCCGCCATCGAGCTGAGCTCGTAGAGGTCGACCCACACCGTGCCGTACCCCTCGACCTCGAGATCGGCGGCCACCTGGCGCAGGATGCTCGTCTTGCCGTAGCGCCGGGGGCCCAGCAGGGCGGTCAGGCGACGCTGCTGCATCCGGCGGACGAGGTCGGCCCGCAGCTCGTCGCGCCCCGCCACCTCACCGGCGGCGAGCGGCCCGAAGTAGGGGAAGGGGCTCGGCTGGACCACCGCGAAAACCTATCATCGAACGATAGGTTCTTGGTGCGGTTCGATCGCAGCTAGGCGAGGTACTCGACGAACCGCTCGAGCTGGCGCAGGTTGCGGCACTCGAACACGCCGTCGCAGTGGGCGCCGTAGTCGCCCACGATCGAGTCGCCCGTGTCCCAGTAGCTCTTCGGTTCGGGGTTGAGCCAGTAGGTGTGGCGGGCCTTGTGCTGGATCTCCTTGATGACCCAGCTCTGGGACGCGTGGTAGTTGTTCCGGGCGTCGCCGAGGATGATCACCGTGGTCTTGGGGCCGATGTCCTTGCCCCACTTCTGCCAGAAGACCTCGAAGGCGTGGCCGTAGTCGGAGTGGCCGTCGACCCACACCACGTCGGCCTCGGTGTTCACCCGGTGGACCGCCTCGGTCACGTCCTCGACGCCCTCGAAGTAGTCGGTCACCTCGTCGATGCCGTCGATGAACACGAACGACCGCACCTTCGAGAACTGGCCGCTGATGGCGTAGACGAGCATCAGCGTGAAGCGAGCGAAGGCGGCCACCGACCCGGAGATGTCGGCGATCACGAAGATCTCGGGCTTGTGGGGACGCGGGTGGCGGAACTTGGGCTCCGCCGGCACCCCGCCGTAGCTGAGCGACGAGCGGACCGTGCGCCGGAAGTCGAGCGGGCCGCGCCGGTTGTGGCGGCGCTTGCGGGCCAGGCGCACCGCCAGGCGGCGGGTGAGCGGGATCAGCGCCTTGCGCAGCCCGACCATCTCCTCGCGGCTGGCGTGCATGAAGTCGACGTCTTCGGGCAGCGGCTTGCGCAGCGTCTTGGCCATCGCCTCGACGCCCCGGTCGGCCACCAGCCGGCGGCGGATCTCGGCCTCGATCTCCTTCTTCAGCGCCTCGATGCGGTGCTCGTACTCGTCGCGCTCGAGGCGCTCCTCGAGCGCGCTCAGGTCCTCGCCGTGGTCCTCGGCCGTCTGGCGGCGCTGGTCCATCATCTTCTCGAGCAGGCCGT
>JAGQSL010000076.1:9871-11041 GCA_020439525.1 Acidimicrobiales bacterium
GGCTCCATGCCGGCGAAGCGCTTCACGGCCTGGCGAGCGATGGCGCGCATCAAGGCCTCGTCGCCCTTCATCATCGCCTGGTAGAGCAGCTGCTGGAGCTCCTCGGGGGTCAGGGCGTCGCCGCCACCCTGGCCGCCCTGGCCCGACCCGCCCTCGCCGGGCCCGTCGCGCTCGTCGTCGTCGAGCAGGTCGGCGAGGTCGGGGTCGAGGGAGTCGTCGTCGATCCCGTACTTGGAGCCGCGCAGCGAGAAGTAAACCTCGAAGACCGTCTCGAACGAGCGCCAGTGGGCGTTGTTCTTCACGAGCGTGGCGGCCAGCGCGTACTTGAAGGCCTCGCGGTCCTCGAGCGGGATGTGCCGCAGGGCGGCCATGGCATCGAGGTTCTCGGTGAGGCTGACGGGCAGGCCCGCCTCGCGCAGCTCGATGATGAACCCGTTGAGCAGCTCGAGCAGCGGCTCGCCGGCCGGCTGCACGTCTGCGTCGACGGTGTCGGTCACGGCCCGTCGCCTACTTGGGCCCCGGGGCGAACTGCTTCATGCCCTGCTTGTCGGCCGCGAACTCGCGCACCGCCTTGGCGATGTCGGACTGGTACTTGAGCAAGATGTTGGCCGTGCTCGACGCCGTGTCGGCGTCGATCTGCTCGACTCCCAACAGCACGAGCGTGTTCGCCCAGTCGAGCGTCTCGGACACCGACGGGCTCTTCTTCAGCTCGAGCTGGCGCAGCGACCGCACGATGCGGGCCACCTGGTCGGCGAGGTTCTCGGTGATGTCGGGGACCTTGGTGAGCACGATCTCCTTCTCGCGCTCCATGTCGGGGTAGTCGACGTGGAGGAAGAGGCAGCGGCGCTTGAGGGCTTCGGACAGCTCGCGGGTGTTGTTCGACGTGAGGAACACGAGCGGGATCTGCTTGGCGGTGATGGTGCCCAGCTCGGGGATCGACACCTGGTAATCGGAGAGGATCTCGAGGAGCAGGGCCTCGGTCTCGACCTCGACGCGATCGACCTCGTCGATCAGCAGCACCACCGGCTCCTCGGCACGGATGGCCTCGAGCAGCGGGCGGGTGAGGAGGAAGTCGTCGGAGAACAGGTCGTCCTCCACCGTCTCCCACGAGTCGCCCTCGCCGCCGCTCGCCTGGATGCGCAGCAGCTGCTTCTTGTAGTTCCACTCGTA
>JAGQSL010000076.1:11104-20577 GCA_020439525.1 Acidimicrobiales bacterium
CGCCGGTCATCTCGGCCACCGACTTCGCCAGCTGCGTCTTGCCCGTGCCCGCCGGGCCCTCCACCAGGATCGGCTTCTGGAGTCGATCGGCCAGGTAGACGATGCCGGCGATGCCCTCGTCGGACAGGTAGTCGACCTTGCGGAGGCGATCGCGGACGTCGCCGACGGACTCGAAGCGGGGGTCGGTCATCCGCGCAGGCTACCGCCGCCCTTGACCGGCCGGTCAATCGAATCTCGGCTCGGCGCCCGAGGGCCGAGGGTTCACCCGGGAGGTGGACGGGAACCCCACGCGCATGATCACGCGACGCATCGCCCGACCCCTCCTGGCCTCGGTGTTCATCTCCGGCGGCATCGATCAGCTGCGCAACCCGGCGGGCAAGGCCGAGGCGGCGGGCCCCGTCATCGACGCCATCAAGCACGCCGCCGGGCCGGTCGCCACCTCCGCCGCTCAGGCCGCGGCGCCGACCGTCGACCACGCGGCCGAGGCGGCGGAGGATGCGGCCGAGCGGTCCCCGGTGGCCACCGAGGCGCCGCCGGTGGCGCGAGCGACCGAGGCCGCCGACGAGGCCCGCACCGCCGTGCACGACGTGGCCGCCGACCGCCGCGACCCCCTGAGCGACGAGACCGTGATCCGGGTCAACGGCGCGGTGCAGCTCACCGCCGGGGTGCTGCTGGCCACCAACAAGGCGCCCCGCCTCGCCTCGACGGCCCTCGCCGTGACCCTCGTCCCCACGACCCTCGCTGGCCACCGGTGGTGGGAGATGGACGGTGCCGAGCGCAGCGCCCATCGGACCCAGTTCCTGAAGAACGTGGCCCTGCTGGGTGGCCTGGTGCTCGCCGCGGCCGACACCGAGGGCGAGCCCAGCCTGGCCTGGCGGATGCGCCGAGGTCGCAAGGAGGCCAAGGCCGCGGCCAAGGTGGCCAAGGCGAACGCGGCCCTCGCCCTGCACGCCGCCTCCCTCGACGCCGAGGCGATGAAGAAGCTGGCGAAGGCCAACGCCAAGGTGGCGGGCAAGGGTGGCGAGTTGGGCGTGGAGGTGGCCGGACGGAAGGCTCGCAAGGCCGCCAAGGCGGCCCGCCGCCATGCCCACCGAGCATCGGGCACGGCCGACGACCTGCGCGCCGAGCTCGCCCCGAAGGTGCGCTCGGCCGCCGATCGGGCCCAGAACGAGCTGGCGCCGAAGCTGGCCGCGGCCTCCGACCGGGCGCAGGCCGAGCTGCGACCCCGGATCGCCGCGGCGGGCGACCGAGCCGGCGAGGTGGCGTCGGACCTCGCGCCACGCATCCAGGCCGCCGGCCACGACCTGGCCGACCGGGCGGCGGAGGTCGCCGCCGACCTGTCGCCGAAGATCCAGGCGGCCGGCCACGTGGCCGCCGATCGGGCGGCCGAGCTGACCCCGAGGGTCCAGGCCGCCGCCCAGCGGGTGGCGGCCGCCCTGCCCAGCGGGAGCTGAGCTCCGGGGTCAGCCTCGGATCTGGCCGTTCCCCCGCACCACGTACTTCGCCGTGGTGAGCTCGCGCAGGCCCATGGGGCCGCGGGCGTGGAGCTTCTGCGTGCTGATGCCGATCTCGGCGCCGAACCCGAACTCCTCGCCGTCGACGAAGCGGGTGGAGGCGTTGACCAGCACGGCGGCCGCGTCGACCTCACCGGTGAAGCGATCGGCGGCGACGATCGAACGGGTGATGATCGCCTCGGAGTGCCCGGACCCGTAGCGCCCGATGTGGTCGATGGCCTCGTCGAGCCCGTCGACCACCCGGATGGCCAGCTTGAGGTCGAGGAACTCGGTGGCCCAGTCGTCCTCGGTGGCCGCCCCCGCCGTGGGGATCCGCTCGCGCACCGCCTCGTCGCCCACCAGCTCCACGCCGGTGAGCGCGGTGTCGAGCGCGGGCAGCAGGGCGTCCGCGACGCTGCGGTGGACGAGCACGGTCTCGGCCGCGTTGCACACCGACGGGCGCTGCACCTTGGCGTTCACGATGATCCGGCCGGCCATCTCGAGGTCGGCGTCCTCGTGGACGTACACGTGGCAGTTCCCGTCGCCGTCGATGACGTAGGGCACCGTGGCGTGCTCGCGGATCGAGGCGATCAGCGACGGCCCGCCGCGAGGGATGAGACAGTCGATCGAGGTGCGCTGCTGCATGAACTCGACCGCCGCCTCCCGAGAGGTGTCCTCGACCAGCACGACGGCGTCGGCGGGGAGCCCGACCTTCTCGTAGGCGTCGCGCAGCACGCCGGCCACGGCGACGTTCGACGAGATCGCCCCGGAGGAGCCCCGCAGGAAGGCGGCGTTGCCCGACTTCAGGCACAGCCCGGCCGCGTCGGAGGTCACGTTCGGGCGGTTCTCGTAGATGATGGCGACCACGCCAAGCGGCACGCGCACGCGCGAGATCCGCAACCCGTTGGGGCGCACCCAGCCGTCGAGCACCTCCCCCACCGGATCGGCCAGCGCGGCGACCTGGCGGAGCCCGGCGGCCATCGCCTCGATGCGCGCGTCGCTCAGGCGGAGGCGATCGATGACCGTGGCGCTCACGCCATCGCCCTCGGCCCGGGCGACATCGACCTCGTTGGCGGCCAGCACCTCCGCCGAGCGGGCGACGAGCAGGTCGGCCGCGGCGTGGAGGGCGTCGTCCTTCTGGCTGGTGGAGGCGGTGGCCAGCGACCGGGACGCCGCCTTGGCGCGCCGGCCGAGCTCGGGGATGGGGGTCGCGTCGGGCACCCCGAGAGGCTACCGGCCGCCGGTGCCGTCCTAGGGTGGCGCCGTGCCCGCCGTGCGCCCCGCCACCCCTGCCGACGTGCCCGGCGCCGCCCGGGCCCTCGCCGATGCCTTCCGGACCGACCCGGTGTGGCGCTGGCTCGCCGACGAGCGTGCCGAGTGGACCGAGGGCGCCACGCGCTGGTTCTCGGCCTACCTGCGCCACCAGCTCGCCCACGACGGCGAGGTGCTGGTCGACGAGGGCGTCCACGGCTGCGCGGTGTGGCTCCCGCCGTCGCACTGGCGGGGCACGGTGCGCGAGGGGCTCGCCCTCGCGCTGCCCTCCGCTCGCCTGTTCCGGACCGGCCTGGTGCGCGCCCTGCGGAACCTGTCGGCGGTGGAGCGGGCCCACCCCAAGGACCCGCCGCACTGGTACCTGGGCCTGCTCGGCACCGACCCCGCCCACCAGGGCGGCGGCATCGGCAGCGCCCTGATCTCGGGCGTGCTGGCCCGCTGCGACGAGCAGGGCCTGGGGGCCTACCTCGAGTCGTCGAAGGAGGAGAACGTGCCGTTCTACGCGCGGCACGGCTTCGAGGTGGTGGCCGAGCTCCGTCTCGGCGACGGCCCCACCATGTGGCGGATGTGGCGCGACCCGAAGGGCTGAGCGGACGGTGGGCGTGAACGAGCCGAGGCAGGTGCAGCGGGCGGTCGAGAGCTTCGTGGCCGCCCTGGCCCCGGCGCTGCGCGACGTGGTGGCCCGGCTCCCACCGGCGGCCGGGCGCCCCCTCGACCAGGACGTGGCCACCGAGGCGTTCGATCTGGTGGCCGCGCTCATCGACGTCGATCGCAGCCACACCGACGACGAGCTCTGGGGCCTGATCTTCGCCTTCGGGCGCTGGCTCCCCCAGCAGCTCGCCCGGGCGAAGCCCGACGACCTGCGCCGAAGCGATCTGCTGGTGGGTCGGGCGGCGTGGCTCGACCAGGTGTCGCCCCTGTTCGAGATCCTGGTGACCGCCGACCGCCGCTTCGGCACCGCCCACAGCCGCACGTACTACGACGCGGCCCTGCACCTGGCGTTCACCGTCGCGGCCCTCGAGGCGGCACCGTCTCGCACCGAGCTCGGCGCCATCGACGCCATGCGGACCCGGATGCTCGATGCCATGGCGGGGCTCCCGTCGTCCCCGCTCCCGACGACCGCGTCGCCGGCCGCATCGACGCCCGCGGTGGCCACCCCCGACGAGCCCGAGGCCGCGGCGCGCGACGAGCTGCCCCCGCCTCGCCCCCTCGAGGAGCTCCTCGCCGAGCTCGACGAGCTGGTGGGCCTCGACAGCGTGAAGACCGAGGTGCGGCTGGTCACCAACCTGCTGCGCGTCCAGCAGCTGCGCGCCGAGCGCGACCTGCCCACCAGCCCGCAGTCCCGGCACCTCGTGTTCACCGGCAACCCCGGCACCGGCAAGACCACCGTCGCCCGGCTCCTCGCCGCGATCTACCGCACCCTCGGCGTCGTCGAGCGGGGGCAGCTCGTGGAGACCGACCGGGCGGGGATGGTGTCGGGCTACGTGGGCCAGACCGCGCTGAAGGTGATGGAGGTGGCCGATCGGGCCACGGGTGGCGTCCTGCTCATCGACGAGGCCTACGCCCTCGCCCGCGGCGGCGAGAACGACTTCGGTCGCGAGGCGATCGACACGCTCGTGAAGGTCATCGAGGACCGGCGCGACGAGCTGGTGGTGATCGCGGCGGGCTACCCCGACGAGATGGCCGACTTCATCGGCGCGAACCCCGGCCTCGCCTCACGGTTCCCCAAAACGATCGCCTTCCCCGACTACACCGACGACGAGCTGTGGTCGATCTTCGCCAGCATCGGCGAGCGGGCGGGCTACCGCGCCGACGCCGACGCCGAGGCCAAGGTCCGGGCCTGGTTCGCCGCCGTGCCCCGCGACAAGGGGTTCGGCAACGGGCGCCTGGCTCGGAACCTGTTCGAGGACGCCGTCGCCCGCCAGGCCAGCCGGGTCGTCGCGATCGAGTCGCCCACCGACGAGCAGCTCACCGCGCTCGTCGCCGACGACATCGCCGAGCCCGGCGAGGGCCCGCGCCACGGCGACCGCGCCTGACGGCGGGCCGGTAGCGTTCCGCCCATGAGGGAGCGGTTGCTCGCCGTCGTGGGGGCGGCGTGCCTGGTCGCCCTGGCGCTCGTGGTGCGCGGCGCCATCGTCGGCGGCGACGACGAGGGCGGGTCCGGCGGAGGCCGTTCGGACGACGGTCGCCCCACCGTCGCCTGCGAGCCGGAGCTGGCCGACGTGTGCGACCAGCTCGCGCGGGCTGGCGCGATCGGCGCCGATCCCCCGACGCTCGAGCTGGGCGACGCTGCCGCGCCGCCCGACGACGTCGACGCCTGGATCACGTGGGATCCCGCCCCGGCGATCGCCGACTTCGACGCCGGCGGCGACGGGGTCTGGGGCGAGACCACCCTCCTCGCGTCGGGCCCCCTCGCCCTGTTGGGCACCGCCGGCGACCTCGCCATCGCCTGCGGCCGCGAGCCGGCGTGGTCGTGCCTCCAGGCGGCGACCGACGCCGGGCAGGCCATCGGGGTGGGCGATCCGTCCACCGCCGAGGGGCTGGCCCGCCTGCTGCCCATCGCCCGCACCTACGCGACCGACGACGACCCGGACACGCTCGACGCGGCCGGGCTCCGCGATCTGGTCGAGAGCCCGGTCGGCGCCCAGCGCGACGCCCGTCAGGGGGCGACGTCGCTCGCCACCGCGCCGGGACGCCTGAACCTGGTGGTGGGCCCTCGCGAGGTGCTGGCCTCGGAGGCGGCGTCGGCCCAGGGGCAGAACCGGGGCCTGGTCGTCGCCTCCCCGGGGCCGAGCGCCCGGGCGTCGATCGTCGTCGCGGGCCGGCGAGCCGGCGACACCGACGCCGTCGCCGACGCGGTGTGCGGGCGCCCCGGGGGCGCGGCGACCGAGGTGGAGGCCAGCCTGCGCGAGGTCGGCGCCAGCACGCGCTGCGAGGGCGACCGGGTGAGCGAGCAGCTGGCAGGCTTCCTGTACCAGGTGCGCGAGAAGGTGAGCTGAGATGACGCAACGACGCAGCGGCCGACGATCGCGGGGCGCGGCCGCCCTCGTGGCGCTGGGCCTGGTCGCCTCGGCATGCTCGGGCAGCGGCTCGGACGCCGCCGACGACCCGTTCGGCGACCCCGGGGACTGCACCGTGATCGACGTGGCGGTGAGCTCCGAGAAGATCGACCTGATGAACGACCTCGCCCAGTCGTTCAACCGCTCCGACGCCGCCGAGCTCGACGACGGGTGTGCGTTCGTCCGGCCGTACTCCAAGGCGTCGGGCGGCGCCACCACCGCGCTGGCCGAGGGGTGGGACGAGGCCGCGGAAGGCGCCCAACCCGTGATCTGGTCGCCCGCGGCGTCGAGCTGGGGCCAGATCCTCAACCAGCGCCTCGCCGACCAGGACCTTCCGGCGATGGTGACCGACGACCCGGTGTCGTTCCAGCTCACGCCCCTCGTCATCGCCATGCCGAAGCCGATGGCCGACGCCCTCGGCTACCCGGAGACTCCCGTCGGCTGGGCCGACATCGCCCGCCTGGCCACCTCCGAGGAGGGCTGGGCCGCCTACGGCCACCCCGAGTGGGGCGCGTTCAAGCTGGGCAAGACCAACCCCAACTTCTCCACCAGCGGCCTGTCCGCCCTGATCGGCCAGGCCTACGCGGCCACCGGCAAGACCCGCGACCTGTCGCTCGAAGACCTGGCCGATCCTGACACCCAAGCGTTCGCCCAGCAGGTGGAGTCGGCCGTGGTCCACTACGGCGACATCACCATGACCTTCCTCAACAACTGGTTCCGGACCGATCGCACCGGCACGTCGCTGCTCTACGCCTCGGCGGTCGCCGTCGAGGAGAAGTCGGTCATCGACTACAACGCCGGCAACCCCGACGGGATCCTCGATCCCGGCGAGCAACCCCGCAAGCCGAAGGTGCCCCTCGTCGCCATCTACCCGAAGGAGGGCACCCTCTACAGCGACAGCCCGCTCTACGTGCTCGACGCCGACTGGGTGAGCGCCGAGGAGCGAGCGGGCGCCGAGGCGTTCATCGACTTCGTCAGCCGGCCCGACGCCCAGCGCAAGGTGCTCGACTACGGCTTCCGGCCCGCCAACCCCGACGTCGCCGTCGGCGCGCCCATCGCCGCCGCCAACGGGGTGGACCCCGACCAGCCGTCGCAGCTGCTCCAGGTGCCCTCGCCGCCCGTGATGATCGAGCTGCTCGACCGGTGGCGCGAGCAGCGCAAGGGGGCCCGGGTGCTGCTCGTGCTCGACGTGTCGGGATCCATGGAGGAGGCCGCCGACCCCGACGATCCCAACAGCGACAGCAAGCTCGAGCTGGCCAAGCAGGCGGCCATCGATGCCCTCGACGAGTTCACCAGCCGCGACGAGGTCGGCCTGCGCATCTTCACGACGGACCTGGGCCCCGGTGGCGACCAGGACTTCCTCGACCTCCTGTCGGTGCAACCCATGTCCACGAACCGCGAGAAGCTGCGGTCGCAGATCGCCAACCAGCTGCCCCAGAACGCCACCCCGCTCTACGACGTGACGAAGGCGTCGTTCCAGGACATGGTCGACGACTACGACCCCTCGCTCATCAACGCCGTGGTGCTGCTGACCGACGGCGTCAACGACGATGGCGACACCGGCGACGACCGCGACCAGCTGGCCGACCTCCTGGCCACGCTCCGCGACGGGACCGAGGGCGAGAACGCCACCCCGATCCGCGTGTTCACCATCGCCTACGGCAAGCAGGCCGACCAGGACACCCTCGAGCGCATCGCCCAGGCCAGCAACGCCGCCGCGTACGACGCCAGCAACCCCGCCACCATCGCCAGGGTGTTCACCGCGGTCCTCTCCAACTTCTAGCCAGCCGCTAGAAACGAGGGGTGGCGCAGCTCAGCTTCCGCGACCGGTTCTTCTCGCCACCGGTGGCTCGCGCCCTCACGTCGCCGTCGGGGATCTTGGCGCTGGGCGCGGGCGCCGCGGTCGGGGTGCTGGCCACGCTGGCCACCGGTGGTCTCGCCGGGCCGATCATCGGCGGCGTGGTGGGGGGCCTGGTCGGCTACAGCGGGCGGATCGCGCTGGCGCTGCCGCCGAAGGGCACGGGGCCCCGCATCGACCCCTTCGGCGTCGACGAGCCCTGGCGCCACGCCGTCCGCGACGCGGTGCACGCCCGGAACCGCTTCCGCGAGGCCGTGCGCACGTTCCGCTCGGGCCCGCTCCAGGACACGGTGCGTGGCCTCGGCGACCAGCTGGACCAGGCGGTGGAGGAGGTCTGGGCGGTGGCCCAGCAGGGCCAGCAGGTGGCCGAGGCCCGCAAGCGCATCGACGACCGGGAGATCCGCTGGGAGCTCCAGCGCGCCGCCTCGCAGATCCCGCCCGGCGCCGCCGCCACGCCGGTGCAGGAGCAGACGGTGGAGGCGCTCAACGAGCAGCTCGCCTCGGGTGCCCGGATGGACGCGATCATGCGCTCGACCTTCGACGAGCTGAACCTGCTGAACGCTCGGCTCGACCAGGCCGTCACCCAGGCCATCGAGCTCTCGGTCACGAACCGCGAGGGGGGCTTCGCCCCGGTCGGCTCCGACGTCCGCGCCATCGTCGACCAGCTCGGCGCCCTGCACCAGGCCATGAGCGACCTGGACGGTCCGACCGCCTCGACCGTCGAGTCGGCCCCGCCCTCCGATCAGGAGGCGCCCCGGACGGCGCCTCCGGCAACCGGACCGACGTCGCCGACCTCGCCCCCGTCCGCGCCGGACCCGCGGTGAGCGAGCCCCCGCCGGCGAGCGATCCGCGACCGACCGCAGCGACGCCGGGCCCCTCGGGCCCGGTCGTGCGCCCCCGCACCATCAGCCCCTTCGGGCCACCGGTCCCGGTGCCCCCACCCGTCGAGGCCTTCGTGGACCCGACCTGGCACCCGCCCACCGGGCCCGTGCCCGTCGTCGACGTCGATCCGGGCCCGGACCCCGAGATCTGGACGACCGACGACGTCGCGGCGCCGTCGCCCGACGCCCCCGGCGGCGGACGCCGGCTCCTGCGCGCCAACCTGGTCGTCGCGAGCGGGACCATGGTGTCGCGGGCCACCGGCCTCGTGCGCACCTCGCTGGTGCTGGTGCTGCTCGCGAAGAGCCTCGGCGACGCCTACCTCGGCGCCAACAACACGCCGAACATGATCTACGAGCTGATCCTCGGCGGGATCCTCACCGCCTCGCTCGTGCCGCTGTTCACCGACGACCTCGAGCGCGGCGACGGCCAGCACGCCACCTCGGCGATCATCTCGGTGGCGGTGCTGGCCCTGCTCGCCGTCACCGCACTGGGCTTCCTCGCCGGGCCGGCGCTCATCTTGCTCTTCTCCACCGGCTCCACGGCGGCGCTGCGCGACGACTACGTCTCGGTCGGCGTGCCCCTGGCCCTGCTCTTCGCCCCGCAGATCTTCTTCTACGGGCTCATGGCGGTGTGGTCGGCGCTCCTCAACGCGCGGCACCGCTTCCTCGCCGCAGCGTGGGCGCCCGTGCTCAACAACCTGATCGCCATCGCCACGCTCTGGTACGCCCACACGCTGGTGGAGGGGAAGCCGTCGCTGGCCGACGCCCTCGACGATCGCCGCATCATCTGGGTGCTGGGCATCGGGACCACGGCGGGCATCGCGACGATGGCCCTGTCGCTGTACCCCGCGCTGCGGCGCAGCGGCTTCCGCTTCCGCTGGTCTCCCGACCGGCGCCACCCGGCCGTGCG
>JAGQSL010000077.1:0-1945 GCA_020439525.1 Acidimicrobiales bacterium
GCACCCGCGTCACCGTGAGCCAGCTCCTGCCGTTCGCCCTGCTCGTCTTGGTGCTGTTCGCCTTCGCCCTCGATCCGGACCGCCGCATCCTGGGCGAGGCCACCCCGGGCCTGTTCTGGCTCGCCGTGCTGTTCAGCACGCTGCTCGCCATCCAGCGGGCCTTCGCCGTGGAGACCGTCGATGGCGTGGTCGACGCCCTGCGCCTGTCGGGCCTCGACCCGGCCGGGGTGTTCCTCGGCAAGGCGGCCGGCATCGCCCTGCACCTGCTGGTGGTGGAGGTGGCCCTCGGCGTCGGCGTCACCGTCATGTACGGCACCTCGCCCTCGGGCCCGCTGCTGCTCGTGGCCACCGCGCTCGCCGCCACGGCGGGCCTGGCCGCCGCGGGCGCCCTCTACGGCGTGCTGGCCGCCGGCCTGCGGGTCCGCGACACGCTCCTGCCCATCCTCTGGCTCCCGGTCGTGGCGCCGCTCCTCATCGGTGCCACCCAGGCCTTCGCCGCCGCGTACGAGCAGGCGTCGGGGTCGGGCTGGCGCTGGTGCGGGCTGCTCGCCGCTTTCGCCTCCCTTTACGCCGCGATCGGGATCTTCGCCTTCGAACCCCTCCTGGAGGAATCGTGACGTCCCCCACCTCCGGCCCGTCGGCCGGGCGCTTCGCCGTGCACCCCGACGGGACCGCATCGCACGGCAGCCGCGTGCTCGGCAGCGTCGTGCTCGCCTCCACCGCCCTGTTCCTGGTGCTGGCGCTCGTGTCGTCGCCGCCCGACACGGGCGGCGCCGACGCCATGGGCGAGCTGGTGCGGATCATGTACGTCCACGTGCCCGTGGCCAACGCGTGCTACCTGGCGTTCTTCGTCACCGCCTTCGCCTCGGGCATGTACCTCTGGAAGCGCACCGAGGGGTGGGACTGCCTGGCCGCGGCGTCCGCCGAGGTCGGCGTGGTGTTCACCGCGCTCACCCTCGCCACCGGGTCGATCTGGGGCCACACCACCTGGGGCACGTGGTGGGAGTGGGACCCGCGCCTCACCAGCACGGCCCTGATGTTCGTGATGTACCTGGGGTACCTCGCCCTGCGCCGGGCGATCATCGACCCGGTGTCGCGGGCCAAGCAGGCGGCGATCCTCGGGCTGATCTCGTTCGTCAACGTGCCGATCGTGCACTACTCGGTCGAGTGGTGGCGCAGCCTGCACCAGCAGCCCACGCTCACCCGGGCCGATCCCACGATCGACGGGTTGAAGCTGTTCACCCTGCTGTTCGGCATCGTCCTCGGCGTGCTCGTGTACGCGTGGCTGATGCTGCACCGCTTCCGCATGCAGTGGGCCGAGGCCCAGGTCGAGGCCAAGGGCCTCGACGTCGCCCTCGCCGAGCGGCGGGCCGAGGCCCGCGCCGACGGCGGCCTCGGCGGTTCGCTCGACGCCGGCGGGGTGCGGTCGTGATCGCCGTGCTGCTCGCCGCCGGCGCCTGGTCGTACATCACCGCGGCGTACGTCGTCGTCTTCGGCACGCTGATCGCCTACGCGGCCTGGGTCATCGTGCGCGGTCGGCGCATCGGCCGACAGCTGCCGCCCGAGGACCGGAGGTGGAGCCAGTGAACGGCCCCGACGATCGCCCCGACGACCGCGACCTCGACGAGGGCGGCCTCGACCTCACGCCGCGCGACCTCGAGGCCGCCGCCGCCCGGCGGACCGGCCGCCGCCGCTGGGGGCCCCTCGTGGTCCTGGGCGTGCTCGCCGTGGTGATCGTGCTGATCGCCATGCAGGCCGGCGACGCCAGCCTCTACTTCAAGAACGCGGACGAGGCGGTGGCCCAGAAGGAGAGCCTCGGCACGAAGAAGTTCCGCCTCCAGGGCACCGTCGTGGGCAAGCCCGAGAGCGAGGAGGACGCCGTGGTGTTCACCGTGCAGTACCACGGCGTCGACGTGAAGGTCCGCCACACGGGCAGCGAGCCCGC
>JAGQSL010000077.1:1994-12794 GCA_020439525.1 Acidimicrobiales bacterium
GGCACCGAGTTCGACAGCGAGAAGCTCCTCGTCAAGCACGACGAGAAGTACGACGAGGAGAACCCCGAGCGCGTCGACGGCGACGAGAGCAACGACAGGTGAACGCCGCGCTGGGCACCGGGGGCGTCGTCCTCGGGGTCGTGGGATCGATCGGGGCGATCATCACCCTCGCCATGGGGCTGCGGGGCGACCGCCCCGACCTGCTGCGCATGAGCCGCACGTACGCCTACATGGTGCTGGGCGGCGCGCTCGTGGCCTTCGCCGCCATGGAGCGGGCGCTCATCACCCGCGACTTCTCGCTCCAGTACGTGGCCGAGAACGGCTCGCGCGCCACGCCGGCGCTCTACAACGTGGCCACGCTGTGGGCGGCGCTCGAGGGCTCCATCTTGCTGTGGGCCCTGGTGCTCTCGGGCTACACGGTGGCCGTGGCGCTCAAGTTCCGGCGCCGCCTCTCGGACCACCTGGTGGCGTGGGCGATGCTCACGATGTTCGTGGTGACGCTGTTCTTCTTCGCCCTGATGCTCGGGCCGGCGAACCCGTTCCGCACGCTGGCCAACGTGCCGGCCGACGGCCCCGGCCCCAACCCGCTGCTGCAGAACCACCCGCTGATGGCGTTCCACCCGCCCATGCTCTACCTCGGCTACGTGGGCTTCACCGTCCCGTTCGCCTTCGCCATCGCCGCGCTGGTCACCGGCCGCCTCGGCGAGGGCTGGCTGGTGGAGACCCGGCGCTGGACGCTGTTCGCCTGGGCCTTCCTCACCGTCGGCATCATCCTCGGCGCCTGGTGGAGCCACGAGGTGCTCGGCTGGGGCGGCTACTGGGCGTGGGACCCGGTGGAGAACGCCTCGTTCCTCCCGTGGCTCACCGGCACCGCCTTCATCCACTCGGTGATGGTGCAGGAGCGGCGCGGGATGCTGCGGGTCTGGAACCTCTCGCTGCTCTGCGCCACCTTCGCCCTCACCATCCTCGGCACGTTCCTCACCCGCTCGGGGGTGCTCGACTCGGTGCACGCCTTCAGCGACTCGGGCATCGGGCCCATGCTGCTCGGGTTCTTCGCCCTGATCGTCGTGGTCACCGTGGGCCTGGTGGCGTGGCGCGGCGACCGCTTGCGCTCGCCGGCGCGGATCGACTCGCCGGCGTCGCGCGAGGGCGCCTTCCTGCTGAACAACATCGTGTTCGCCGCCTTCGCCTTCGTGGTGCTGCTGGGCACGGTGTTCCCGCTCATCGCCGAGGCGCTCGACGACGACCGCGTGACCGTCGGCGTGCCCTACTTCGAGCGCATGACGATGCCCATCGGGCTGGTGCTGCTGTTCCTGATGGCGATCGCCCCGGTGCTGCCGTGGCGCAAGGCCTCCGCCGAGACGCTCCAGACCCGCCTGCTCTGGCCCGGGTGGGTCGGCGCCGGGGTGCTCGTGTTCGCGGTGGCCGCCGGGGCCCGCGGCCTCGCCCCGCTGCTGGCCTTCTTCCTCGCCGGGTTCGCGGCGGGCTCCGCGCTGCGCCAGCTCGTGCTGGCCACGCGGCGCCAGGGCGCGCGAGGCCTGCTCGGGCGCACCAACGGCGGGATGATCGTGCACCTCGGCGTGATCATGATCGCCGTCGCCTTCGCCGCCTCGAACGCCTACCAGGTGGAGCGAGAGGCTCGCCTCTGCATCACCCCCGAGGCCGGCTGCCCCACCACGGTCACGGTGTCGGGCCACGAGATCACGTTCGTCGGCATCGTCGACAACTCCACGGCGGCGCGCGCTGAGCTCGGGGCCGAGCTGGCGGTCGACGGCAAGGTGTTCGCCCCGGCCATCCAGCAGTTCCCGAACGGCAGCCAGCAGATCGGCAAGCCGAGCGTGAAGAACACCCCGCGCGACTCGGTCCTGCTGGCCCTGCTCGACCTTCCGCAGGGCTCGGGCCCCGAGGCCTCGGTGCGCGTGCGCGTCATCGTCCAGCCGCTCATCGTGTGGCTGTGGATCGGCGGCGCGGTGATGGGCATCGGCTCGATCCTCGCCGCCTTCCCGGGCCGGCGCCGCAAGCCCACCGACCCCACCTCCGCGCCCGCCGCGCTCGATGCGCCGCCGGCCGCGCCGGGCGACGAGCGCGACCTGGTGGGGGTGGGCGACCGATGAGCGACGACGCGGTCGTCGAGCCCCGGCGCTCGAACGCCGTGCGGTGGACCGCGCTCGGCGTGGGTGCGGTGATGGTGCTGCTCGTGGTGCTGCTGATCGTGAGCAAGCAGGCCGACGAGGGCAGCGGAGCGAGTGCGGTGGTGGGCAAGCAGGCGCCCGCGCTCGCCGGCGACGCCCTCATCGGCCAGCCCTTCGACGTCGGCACCAACGACCGCTGGCTCGTGGTGAACTTCTTCGCCACCTGGTGCGCGCCGTGCGTACAGGAGCACCCCGAGCTGCGCAAGCTCGCCGAGGACGGGGCGAAGGACGGCTCCATCCAGGTGGTGAGCGTGGCCTACGACGACGAAGCGTCGGAGGTGGAGGACTTCTTCCGCGAGCGCGGCGGCGACTGGACGGTGCTCGACTCCGACGACGGCCGCACCGCGCTCGACTGGGGCGTGGCCAAGGTTCCGGAGTCGTTCGTGGTGGCCCCCAACGGGCTGGTGGTCGAGCGCCTCCAAGGCGGCGTCCGCGCCCGGGAGGTCGAGGACCTCATCGCCGCCTCCACCGAGCAGGGCTCGTGAGCGCATCGCCCTCGCGCTCGGCCGTGGCCCGGTGGGCGCCGTGGGTCGCGCTCCTGCTGGTGGTGGTGGTCGCCCTGGCCGTGGGGACCCTCGCCCAGGACGACCCCACCGACGCCGAGCGCGCCCAATCGATCGCCGAGACCATCCGCTGCCCCTCGTGCAAGAGCCAAGCGGTGGCCTCGTCGGACACCCCGTCGTCGAAGGCGGTCCGCCAGCTGATCGCCGACCGGATCGAAGCCGGCGACACCGACGAGGAGATCCGCGACTACGTCGCGTCCCGCTTCCCCGACCAGGACCTCCTGCTCGACCCCAGCGGGTCGGGCTTCAGCGCCCTGGTGTGGGCGCTGCCGGCGATGTTCGTGGTGGCCGCCGTCGCCGGCCTGGCCATCCGCTTCGCCGGCTACCGCACCCCGGGGCTGGCCGCCACCGACGCCGACCGGCGCCTGGTGGAGGAGGCCATGGACGACGAGCCCGATCGCGGCGAGGACGGGCCGGAGGACCGAGCGTGAGCCCGGCGGCGGCCAAGCTCGACCCCGACGCGCTCGCCGCGCTCGAGGAGCAGCGCGACTTCCTCCTGTGCTCGATCGCCGACCTCGACCGGGAGCTCGAGGCGGGCGACCTCGACCCCGACGACCACCGCACCCTCCGAGACGACTACACGGCCCGCGCCGCCCAGGTGATCCGGGCGATCGACGCCCAGAAGGCGGGCCTGGCCGAGGCCCGGCGGCCCCGGTCGGCCGGCCGGACGCTCGCCATCGTCGCCGGCATCGCCGTGTTCGCCCTCGTGAGCGGCCTCGCGGTCGCCAGCGCCCTGGGGGCCCGCAAGGCGGGCGAGTCGGCCTCGGGCGGCGTGCAGGTGCAGCAGACGCCCAGCCAGCGGGCCAACGCGTGCATCCCGAAGATGCAGTCCGACCCGCAAGGCGCCCTCGATTGCTTCAGCGCCGTGCGCGAGGACGACCCGAACAACCCCGTGGCCATGACCTGGACGGCCTGGCTGCTGTCGAACGCCTCGCAGCAGGTGGACGACTCGGGCGAGCGGGTGCTGCTCGAGGGCCAGGCGGCGGTGCTGCTCGACAGCGCGGTCGAGGCCGACCCTCGCTACTCGCCGGCTCGGGCGTTCCGGGCGATCGTCGCCTACCGCAACGGCCGCTACGAGGACGCCAAGGGCTACCTGGCGGACTTCAGGGAGAACAACCCCTCCGCCGAGGCCCAGCAGATCATCGAGCAGCAGGGCCTCGAGGCGAAGATCGACGCCGCCCTCGCCGAGCAGGCCGGCTCCACCACCACGTCGACCCCGGAGGGCTAGCCCGAGCCGCCCACCGGGGGCAGGCCGATCGGGTTCGGGTAGCGCAGCACCCCGGCCCCGCTGACGGCCGCCGCCGGCGGGCGCAGGGCGTCGAGCACGGCGCTCGCGTCGGCATCGGACCAGGCGGCGAGGGGCGCCGCGGCGAGGCGGTCGGTGGTCGCCTCCACGTCGCGGCGCAGCTCGGCGCCGGCCGGCCGCAGGCGGCCCCGGCCGTCGACGAGGCCGCGATCGGCGAGGCCGGCCACCGCTGCGGCCCAGTCGTCCTCGGTCCAGCCGCGGGTGCGCTGGAGGTCGACGGGATCGCTGCCGCGCTCGGCGGCGATCAGGACGTGGGCCTCGAGGCCGCTCAGCTCGACCGCCGCGAGCGCGGCCACGTGGCCGTCGCCCCGGTGCTCGCGCAGCGTCGTGCACCGTTGCCACAGGGCGGCCACCGGGTCGTCGGGCGGGGCGAGGTCGCGGTTGGCGGCGAAGAGCGGTCGGCCGATCGCCGTGGCGGCGGCCACGGCTCCATCCAGCGACTCGGCCACCGCCGTCGCCGTCGCCTCGATGCCTGGCGCGGCGCGCCGGAGCGTCTCGGCCGCCGCGGTGGAGCGGACGTCGAGGGCCGCCTCGGGGGCCACCAGCTCCCAGCAGCGAGGCACCCACCGGCGCACGAACGCCGGCGCGAAGTTGGCGAAGGTGGCGTCGACCGTGCCCGGCGCCACCTGGCCGAGCGGGGCGGCGCGCAGCGCGAAGTAGCCGACCCAGAACCCGTCGAGGCCGGCGGCTCGAGCGGCCACCTGGGTCTCCTCGCCGAAGTAGGTGACGGCGTGGAGCGTCTCGATCCGCAGCCAGAGCTCGCGCGCGAGGGTGCGCTCCGCGCTCATCGGACTCGGTCCGGGGCGGCGACGGCGACGAGGCGGACGATGCGGCCGTCGGCCACGTCGCACTCGTAGCGGGCGCCCTTCTTCGGGGTGGACGGCCCGACCAGCTCGGCCCCTCGGCGGACGGCGGCGGCCACGATCTCGGGGATGACGTCGCCGTGGCTGCACGCGGCGACGGTGCGGCCCTCGCCGACGGCGGCGAGCAGCACCTCCAGGGCGTCGGTGCCCCAGGCGCCCTCGGCCAGCTCGGTGCGGTCGTCGACGGTGCGGCCGAGCGTCGCGGCGAGGGGTTGGAGGGTCTGGCGGCAGCGCACGTAGCGGCTGGTCCACAGCAGGTCGATCCCGGCATCGGCCAGCGCCTCGGCGATGGCTGCCGCCTGCTGCTCGCCCCGCTCGGACAGCGGGCGGAGCTCGTCGTCGTCGGTCCAGTCCGTGCGGCTGCCGGCGTGGGCGTGGCGGATCAGGTGGAGCGAGGGGGCCATGGCATCGTCCGGGCGGGGGAGGAGGGGCCGCCTCAGCCTGCCCGGTCGCCGAGGCCGGCGGCCAGCGAGCGGAGGTGGTCGATGGTCACGGGCAGGGCGGCGATCGCCCGATCGATGTCCGCATCGGTGGTGGACCATCCGACCGACAGCCGCAGCGACCGGTGGGCGTCGACGCCCATGGCCTCCAGGACGGGGGACGGCTCGAGCGATTCGGAGCTGCAGGCCGAGCCCGAGTGGGCCGCGACGCCCGCCCGGTCGAGGCCGAGCAGCACGCCCTGGGGCTCCACGCCCTCGATGCCGAGGCACACCAGGTGCGGGAGGCGGTGGTCCGGGTCGCCGTAGGCGGCCACGCCGTCGATGTGGGCGGCCGCCGCGCGCACGCGCTCGGCCTGCGCCTCGTTGCGGGCGACCTCGTCGGCCATCGTCGAGCTCAGCTCCTCGGCCGCCGCGCCGAGGCCCACGAGGGCGGCGACCGGCTCGAGCCCGGCGCGCCGGGCCCGCTCCTGGTCGCCTCCGAGCAGCAGCGGCGGGAGGCGTAGGCCCCTGCGCACCAGGAGCGCGCCGGTGCCGGCCGGGCCGCCGAGCTTGTGGCCGCTGAGCGAGAGGAGGTCGGCGCCGAGCTCGTCGAAGGCGATCGGCGCCCGGCCCACCGCCTGGGCGGCGTCGACGTGCACCAGCACCCCTCGCTCGCGGCAGGCGGCGACCACCTCGGCCACCGGTTGGGTGGTGCCCACCTCGTGGTTGCCCCACTGCACGTGCACGCAGGCGGTCGACGGCCGGACGGCGGCGAGCACCTCCTCGGCATCGACGCGCCCCCCGCCATCGACGCCGACGACCGTGACGTCGCCATCGCGGCCGGCGCTGGCCCGCACCGCGGAGTGCTCGACGGCGGTGGCCACGTGGTGCACCCGCCCGTCCTGGGCGATGCCCTTGGTGCGGCCGCGCTTGCCGGCGCCCCACACCGCCGCGGCGATGGCCTCGGTCGCGCTGCTCGTGAACACGACCTCGCGCGCGCGGGCGCCGAGCAGGGCGGCCACCTGCTCCCGAGCCGTCTCCAGGGCGACCCTCGCCGCCATGCCCTCCTCGTGGATCCGCCCGGGATCGCCGACGAGGTCGGTCAGGGCGCGGACCATCGCCTCGCGGGCGACCGGTCGCAGCGGCGAGGTCGATGCGTGGTCGAGGTAGGCGCGTGCCATCAGGTCAGGCGGTGGCCCGGAGGACGGAGCCGTAGCCGCGCCGGTCGCCGAAGCCGGCGACGAACTCGCCCTCGTGCCAGGCCAGGCGTCCGTTGATGACGACCGTGGGCACGCACTCGTCGTGGCGGCGCACCAGACGATCGAGCCCCGGCATCCCGACCATCTCGTCCTCGTCCATGGCCACCAGCCGCTCGTCGAGCGTCGTGGGGTCGATGACCACGAGGTCGGCCCGGCGGCCGACCTCCAGGTGGCCCGCGTCGATGCCGAGGTAGTCGGCCAGCTCGCCGGTGACCCGGTGCACGGCCCGCTCGCGGCTCATGAGCGTGCGCCCCTCGCGCTCGGCGTCGAGCACGAGGCGGAGCAGGTGGAGCGGGAAGTCGTAGTACGCCATGTTCCGCAGGTGGGCGCCGGCGTCGGAGAACCCGATGAGCACGGCCGGATGGTCGACCACGTACTCGAGCTCCCGCAGCCGGTCGTTGCCGACCACGGTGTACCAGCGGAGCGCGTTGCCGTGCTCGGCCTGGAGATCGAGGAAGCACCCGAGCGGGTCCTGGTTCCGCTCGGCGGCCACCTCGGCGAACGTGCGACCCACGAGCGCCGGGTCCGGGGAGGCGATGATGCGCGGCTCGGCGAGGTCGCGGTGCCACGCCTTCGACGCCAGCTTGTTCGACCACTGCCGACGGAACATCTCCCGCCACGCCGGGTCTTCGAGGAGGGCCTTGCGCCGGTCGAGGTCGGTCTCGTGGAGGGCGGCGGTGCCGGCCCCGAGCTCCTCCATCACCGGCACCTCCATGCCGTCGACCCAGAGCTCGAACGGGAGGGGGAGCGACTGCCACCGCAGGTCGCCGCGCAGGTGGTCGTTGAGGAAGCGGGTGATCTCGCCGGCCACCTTGTGGGTGCCTCGCATCGCGACCGAGTCGATGAGCGAGATGATCATCGTCTTGAGCCGCTTGCGGCCGATGCCGGTGGACATCGCCGCGATCAGGGGGATGTTCCAGCGGCCCTGGAGGTCCGGGACCATCTGCAAGATGCGCTCCCGCTCGCGAAGCACTCGGGCGAAGTGCCGGTACTCCTTCCACGTGGCGTAGACCGAGGGCGTGCTCTTCGAGCGCTCGCGGTCGCCGTCGAGCTTGTCCCACGGCAGCGTGTTGAAGCTCATGCCGAGGTAGCCGGCGTCGAGGGCGTCGTGGAGGTGGCGCGTCATCTCGGCCAGCTCCCTGGGTGTGGCCCGGGCCTCGTCGTCGACCGATCGGCTGAGGCCCATCACCGATGCCCGCACGGCCGAGTGGCCGAACATGGCGGTGACGTTCGGGCCGAGCGGCAGGTGCTCGAGGTGCTCGAGGTACTCGGCCGGGGTCTCCCAGTCCTTGATCTTCTCGAGGAGGGGGAGGACGGTGTCGCGGGGGACCGCCTCCACCCGGCAGAACTGGTCGGCCAGGTCTTCGGGCGTGCCCATGGCGAACGACAGGCCGCACGACCCGACGAGGATCGAGGTGACGCCGTGGCGCACGGACTCGCCGAGCGCCGGGGCGATCTCCACCTCGGCGTCGTAGTGCGTGTGGAGGTCGATGAAGCCGGGGGTCACCCAGCAGCCCCTGGCGTCGATCACCTGGGCGCCCTCCGGCGCCTCGAGGTCGAGCCCGATCGCGGCGACGACGCCGTCGCGCACCAGCACGTCGGCCCGGAGCCCGGGCCGCTGGCCGGATCCGTCGAACACCGTGCCGCCGCGGATGAGCAGGGGAGGAGCGAGCTCGTCGGCCATGGGGGAAGGCTACGGGCGCGCCGACCGCTCCGCCCACCGGCGAGCGAGCGCGAGGGAGAGGGCGAACTGACCGTGATCTCCGTCGGCCCGCCACCGACGATCGCGGTCAGTTCGCGTCGTGGGAGGCGGGTCAGCCGGAGATGGCGGTGATGCAGGCCTCGGCGCCCTCGGCCCGGCTGGCCTCGGTGAGCGTCTCGGCATCGCCGTAGAGCTCGCCCAGCATCCCCTTCACCAT
Organism: Acidimicrobiales bacterium; assembly: GCA_020439525.1. GTDB lineage: Bacteria > Actinomycetota > Acidimicrobiia > Acidimicrobiales > Iamiaceae > Aquihabitans. The sequence goes on from JAGQSL010000077.1 coordinate 10,516, forward strand.
CCCGCGGTCCACCGCGCAGATCACGGGGTGCTCGATGGCGGCATCGCCGAAGGGGCAGTGGTTCGAGATGATCCGCAGCTCGTCGCCGTGCTGCTCGGCGTGGGCGGCGAAGCCGTGGGCCGAGAGGGCGTCGGCCACGGCGTGGAGCGCGGTGCGGAACGATCGCTGCACGTCGCTCGCCTCGCCCATCGCCGCCGCCATGGTGCGGCCGTACTCGCGCCCCACCTCCTCGGCCATGGCCTCGGCCTGGTCGCGCGGCAGCAGGGCCAGGGCCTTGCCGAGCAGCGTCACGAGCACGTCGTCGTGGCGCACCGGCAGGTCGAGCTCCACGGCCTCGCCGTGGGTGCGGTAGCGCTTCGAGGGTCGCCCGGCCCCGGGCGAGCCGGGTGGGCGGGCCGTCGACACCTCGAGGTGGCCGCCGGCGGTGAGCTTGTCGAGGTGGTGGCGGGCCACGTTCGAGTGGAGCTCGAAGCGCTCGGCCACCTCGCTGGCGGTCACGCCCTCGGGGTGCTCGTGGACGAAGAGGTAGATCTGGCGCCGCGTGGGGTCGCCGAAGGCCGACGTGATCGCCGTGACGGCCGAGCTGAACTCGGTCGGACTGAGGGTCTCGCGGGCCACCTCGGTATTCTACCTACGCCCGTAGGGGAAATCCCCGAGCCCACCCACCACGAGGACCGCCGTGCCCACCGACGCCGAGATCATCGACGCCCTCCGCCCCGTCGAAGACCCGGAGCTGCACCGCAGCATCGTGGACCTGGGCATGGTGAAGGGTGCGGTCGTGCACGGCGGCAAGGCCGAGATCGCCATCGCCCTCACCACGCCTGGCTGCCCGTTGAAGAACGAGATCAACAGCCGCGTCCGGGCCGCCGTGGGTGCCCTCGACGGCGTCGACGAGGTCGAGGTCGTCTTCGGCGCCATGAGCAAGGAGGAGCTGGCCGGACTGCGCCAGCAGCTCAACGGCGACCCCGCCGCCACGGCCGGGTCGCAGCCGGCCCACGGCCACGCCGAGGGCCGCGCCATCCCGTTCTCGCAGCCGGGGTCGAACACCCGCGTCCTGCTCATCGCCTCGGGCAAGGGCGGGGTGGGCAAGTCGTCGGTGTCCACCAACCTGGCGGTCGCCCTGGCGGCGCGGGGCAAGAGCGTGGCGCTCGTCGACGCCGACGTGTGGGGGTTCTCGATCCCGCGGATGCTCGGCATCGGCCAGCAGCCCCAGGTGATCGACTCGATGCTGGTGCCGCCGGAGGCCCACGGGGTCCGCTGCATCTCCATGGGCTTCTTCGCCGAGGAGGACCAGGCCGTCATCTGGCGGGGGCCGATGCTCCACAAGGCGCTCGAGCAGTTCCTCACCGACGTGTTCTGGGACGACCCCGACTACCTCCTGATCGACCTGCCGCCGGGCACGGGCGACATCTCCATCTCGATCGCCCAGTTCCTGCCCCGTGCCGAGGTGTTCGTGGTGACCACGCCCCAGCCCGCGGCCCAGCGCGTCGCCCAGCGCGCCGCGGCCATGGCCGACAAGGTCAACCTCCAGGTGCGCGGCGTGATCGAGAACATGAGCTGGTTCACCGGCGACGACGGCACCCGCTACGAGATCTTCGGCGCCGGTGGTGGCCGCGAGCTGGCCGAGAAGCTCGAGGTGCCGCTCGTGGGCCAGGTGCCGCTGCTGCCGGAGCTCCGCGAGGGCTCCGACACCGGCCACCCCATCGCGGCGGTGGCGCCCGAGAGCGAAGCGGGCCGGGCCTTCGCCGCCATCGCCGAGGCGGTCGACGTGGAGCTCGCCCCCAAGCGCCGCTACAGCGCCGGGCTCAACCTCATCGACTCCTGACCCTCCTTCGCCTCCGTCCGGGCGGAGGAGACACGCCCACCCCCTACGATGGCCGCCGCACCGCACCACCCGCCGAGGAGACCAGCACCGTGGACGTTCGCATCGGGGTCAGCCAGACCGCCAAGGAGCTCGACATCGAGCTCGCCGAGGGCGCGGACGTCGACGTCCTGAAGGCCGACATCGACCAGGCGCTCGCCGACGGCTCCACGCTGTGGATCACCGATCGCAAGGGCCGCCAGGTCGGCGTGCCCGCCGAGAAGATCGCCTACCTCGAGCTGGGCAGCCCCGACGAGGCCCGGCGCATCGGCTTCGGCGGCTGACCCTGCGCCATCCGTCACCCGGCGTCTGCACCTGAGCCGGACCGGGGAGGACCACCCTCGATGACCGCCCTGCTCGATCGCAAGCTGCTCTTCGTCACCGGCAAGGGCGGCGTCGGCAAGTCCACGATCGCGGC
>JAGQSL010000077.1:12848-23046 GCA_020439525.1 Acidimicrobiales bacterium
TGCGAGGTCGACGCCAAGGGCAACCTCGCCGATTTCTACGAGGCGGGACCCACCGCCTTCGCGGCGCGCGAGCTGCAGCCCAACCTCTTCGCCATGTCGATGGACACCGAGGAGTCGCTGAAGGAGTACCTGAGCCTCCAGCTGAAGATCCCGCTGCTCGCCAAGATCGGGCCCCTCGCCCGCACCTTCGACTTCATCGCCAACGCCGCGCCCGGGGTGAAGGAGATCCTGACGATCGGGAAGCTGGCGTGGGAGGTGAAGGAGCGCCACTACGACCTGGTGGTCGTCGACTCGGTGGCGAGCGGCCACATCGTGGGCCAGCTCACCGCCCCGCAGGGCATCAACGAGCTGGTGCAGGTGGGCATGGTCCGCAACCAGACGCAGTGGATGCTCGACATCCTCCACGACCCCCGCCAGACCGGGGTGGTCATCGTCTCGGCACCCGAGGAGATGCCCGTCGCCGAGACGATCGAGCTCGCCGACCGCCTCGAGGCCGAGACGGAGGTCGACCTGGCCGCCGTCGTGGTCAACCGGGTGCTCCCCGAGCTCTTCACCGAGCGCGAGGAGGCGCTGTTCGAGGCGCTGCGAACGCCGAAGCGCATCGACGCCCTCACGACGGCGGTGGGCGGCGACGTCACCCCGGTGTTCGACGCCGCCGAGCTGGCCGTCACCCTGCGGCGCACCCGCGCCGAGCACCTCGCCACGCTGCGCGACGGGCTCGACCCGGCCATCCCCCTCGTCTACGTCCCGTACCTGTTCGCCCGCAGCCACGGTGCTCGGGCCACCCGCCAGGTGGCCGAGCTGCTGGCCGAGGAGCTCTGATGGCGGCGCGCAAGGCTCCCGAGGCCGAACGGGCCCGCTCGCTCGAGCAGCTGCTCGCGGCGAAGGAGATCGTGATCTCGTGCGGATCGGGCGGCGTGGGCAAGACCACCACGGCGGCGGCGGCCGCCGCCATGGCGGCCACCCACCTCGGCGGCAAGGTCCTGGTGCTCACCGTCGACCCCGCGAAGCGCCTGGCCAACGCGCTGGGCCTCGAGCGGTTCGGCAACACCGAGACCCAGGTGCCGCTCTCGGCGTTCGAGGCGGCCGGCGTCACGCCGCGCGGCGAGCTCTGGGCGGCCATGCTCGACACCAAGCAGAGCTGGGACGACCTGGTCCGCCGCCACGCCCCCGACGCCAAGACCCGCGAGGCGATCCTCGCCAACTCGATCTACCAGAACATCTCCGGGCGCTTCGTGCAGAGCCACGACTACATCGCCATGGAGCGCCTCTACGAGATCCACTCCGCGGGCACCTACGACCTGATCGTGGTGGACACGCCGCCCACCCGCAACGCCATCGACTTCCTCGAGGCGCCCGACCGGATGGCCGACTTCTTCAGCTCGAAGCTCCTGCGCTGGCTCACCGCCCCCACCAAGAGCCGGGTCATGAACCTGGCGTCGAAGCCCTTCTACACGGTGGCCGACCGCATCTTGGGCTCGCAGTTCCTCGAGGACATCGCCGAGTTCTTCGGGCTCTTCCAGACCATGGCGCCGGGCTTCGTCGAGCGCGCCGAGGCGGTGACCCGCACGCTGGCCGACAAGCGCACCACCTTCCTCGTGGTCTCGACCCTCGAGGCGGCGCCGCTCCACGAGGCCGAGTTCTTCATCGACGCCCTCGACGAGCGCAAGCTCAACCTCGGTGCGCTGGTGCTGAACAAGGTGCTGCCCGCCTACCTCCGCCGGACCGCGACCACGGGCGTCGCCAAGCGGCTCTGCGCCGACGCCGACGACCTCGCGTCCGCGGTCGCCGAGGCGGGCGATCCCGGAGACATCTCGCGCGTGCTCGGCACGATCGGGGAGAGCTTCCTCAACTACCAGGTGGTGGCCAAGCGCGAGGCCGAGCAGCGTGCCGGGCTGGCCCGCAGCCCCGAGGTGGTGGCGGCCGTGCCCTACTTCGACGCCGACATCCACGACCTGGCGGGGCTGCTCCAGCTCGGCGAGCAGATCTGGCGATGAGCGCCGCCCCGCTGCCTCCGGCCCCCGAGGCCTCGTTCGCCAGCGACAACGCCGCCGGCGCCTCGCCCGAGGTGATCGAGGCGCTCGCCGCCGCCAACGCCGGCCCCGCGCTCGCCTACGGCGAGGACCCGTGGACGGCCGACGCCGTGGCGGCCATCCAGGAGCGCTTCGAGGCGCCCGTGGACGTCCTCCTGGCTTGGGGCGGCACCGGCGCCAACATCGTCGGCCTCTCCACGCTGCTGCAGCCTTGGCAGTCGGTGATCGCGGTCGACTCGGCCCACGTGATCGTCGACGAGGCCGGCGGCCCGGCGCGCTTCAGCGGCTCGACGTTCACCACCGTGGCCAACGTGGACGGCAAGCTCGTGCCCGACGCCATCGAGCCCTTCGTCGGTTGGTTGGGCGAGGAGCACCACCCGCAGCCGGCGGTGGCCACCATCAGCCAGGTCACCGAGAACGGCACCGTGTACTCGATCGACGAGATCGGGGCGCTCGCCGATCGGTGCCACGCCCACGGGATGCTCCTGCACCTCGACGGCGCCCGGATCGCCAACGCCCTGGTCGCCAGCGGCGCCACCCTCGCCGAGATGGTGCGCGACACCGGCGTCGACGCCATGACCTTCGGCTTCACCAAGAACGGGGCGGTCTTCGGCGAGGCGGTGGTCTACCTCCGCCCCGAGTTGGCCGCCCACGCCCGGTTCGTGCGCAAGCAGGCCGGCCAACTGGTGTCGAAGTCGCGCTTCGTCGGTGCGCAGATCTCGGCGCTGCTGCGTGACGACCTCTGGCTGCGCAACGCCCGCAGCGCCAACGACCGTGCAGCCGAGCTCACCGTCGCCGTCGCCGGCATCGACGCCGTCGACGTCGTGCGCCCGCCCGAGGCCAACGCCGTGTTCGCCCGCATCCCCTGGGACCGCCTCGACGAGCTGCAGCGCTGGTCGTTCTTCTGGCCCTGGGATCCCGCCGACGCCCAGGTGCGGTGGATGGCGAGCTTCGCCACCACGTCCGAGGACGTGGCCACCTTCGCCGCCGGGCTCCGCCAGCTCCTCGACGCCGGGGTCGGGCAATCGGAGAGGTGATCGGACGCCAACCCTCCGAGCGCCGCATCGCCGACGTGGCCTACGGTCGGACCATGGCGAAGCGTGCGGCCCTGGTCCTCCTGGTTGCGCTCGGCCTGGCCGCGTGCCAGCCGATCCGCTACGACGCGGCCACCGGCACCGCCGACCCCATGCCCCAGTGGCGGGTCGCGGCGGTCACGGTCGCCGGCCAGCCGGGCATCGAGATCCGGATGCGCGACTGCAGCCACGTCGAGCTGTGGACCTCCGCCGATCCGACCCAGACGGCCAAGGCGACGCTGCGGCCGACCGCGGTCGTGCGCACCGCGTCGGGCACGCTCGTGTTCAGCACCGAGCCCACCTTCCCCCTGCGACCGCCCGGCTCGACGGTGTTCAACACCCAAGACGACGGCGAGGCCGACGTCATCCGCACGCCGGTGCCCTCGGGGACCATCACCATCGAGGCCGGCTGCACCTCCTACGCGGGCTACGGGATGAGCAGCCCGAACTTCACGTGGGGGTTCCCCACGTGCACCACCTCGACCCGGACCTGTGCGCCCTTCCAGGGCGGCGAGGGCACGTTCCGCTGAGCCTGGCGCGCCGAGCCCGACCTCGCGCTCAGCGTTCGGGCGCCGGGAGGGCGTAGGTGCAGGTGGCTCGGGCGACGAGGGCGTCGCCGGCGGCGGTCGTGTGGATGCGCACGTCGATCACGGCCTGGCGACGGCCGAGCTTGAGCACCTCGCCGGTGGCTCGGAGCCCGGCCGCCGGCGGCTTGCGCAGGAAGTCGATCGAGAGGTTGCTCGTCACCGTGAGGAACTCGGGCCCGATCTGCGACACCACGGCCACGTAGGCGACCGTGTCGGCGAGGGTCATGAGCGTCGGTCCCGAGATCGTCCCGCCGGGACGCAGCTGGCGATCGTCGTAGGGCTGCTCGACCACGACGCCGGCGTCATCGGCGCCGGTCACCCGCATCGGCAGGTCGGTCCCGGGGAAGGCGGCGGCCAGGAACTCGTTCAGCTCGTCGGGACCCATCGCTGCCACGGCCGGGCACCCTAACCTCGGCGTGTGGCATCGCTCGCCGAGATCGTCCGCCGTCGCACGTCGCTCTCGCTGGCCGAGGTGGTCCACCTCCAGCGGCTCGTGGCGTCGTGGAACCTGCTCGCCGACTTCTGCTTCTCCGACCTGCTCCTCTACGTGCCGCTGAGCGACGGGCCCGAGGGCGACGCCGCCCTGGACCCCGAGTTCGTGGTGGTCGGCCACGTGCGGCCCTCCACCACCCAGACGCTCTACCGCCACGACTTCATCGGCGAGCAGCTCGAGGAGTCCGAGCGCCCGCTGGTCGCCCGGGCGATGCGGCTCGGCGAGATCATCGAGGGCGAGATCACCGTGTCGTCCATCCGCGAGCGGGTCCGCGCCCTGTGCATCCCGGTGCGCTGCAACGGCAAGACCATCGCGGTGCTGTCGCGCGAATCGACCCCATCGGTGGGACGTTCGCCGGGCGAGCTCGAGCGAACCTACGTCGACATCTTCAACCGCTTCGCCCGGATGATCGTCCAGGGCGACTTCCCCTTCGCCGCCGACGACAGCGACTCGAAGGAGAGCCCGAGGGTGGGCGACGGCGTGGTGGTGCTCGATCGCTCGGCGGCGGTGGAGTACGCCTCGCCCAACGCCATCTCGGCGCTGCACCGCATGGGCGTGCACGCCAACCTCGACGGCCTCCGCCTGAGCGACCTGGGGCTCGATGACGAGCCGGTGCGCGATGCGTTCGGCATGGGCAAGCCGGTCACCGAGGAGGTCGAGCGCGGCGATGTGATCCTGCTGGTGCGCACCATCCCGATGCTCGACTCGAGCGGGGTGTCGGGCGCGGTGGTGCTCTTCCGCGACGTGACCGAGGTCCGCCAGCGCGACCGGCTCCTCCTGTCGAAGGACGCCACCATCCGCGAGATCCACCACCGGGTGAAGAACAACCTGCAGACGATCTCGTCGCTGCTCCAGCTCCAGGCCCGACGCACCGACTCGGATCAGGCCAAGGTGGCGATCGCCGAGTCGGTGCGGCGGATCCGCTCGATCGCCCTCGTGCACGAGACGCTGTCTCGCGAGGCCGGCGAGGCCGTCGCCTTCACCGAGATCCTCCGGCCCCTCGTGCAGATGGTGGCCGAGGCCGTCTCGTCGCCGGAGCGCCGGATCAGCTTCGAAGTGCGAGGCGAGGCGGGGACCCTTCCCGCCGAGGTGGCCACCCCGATGGCGGTGGTGCTCACCGAGCTGCTGCAGAACACCGCCGACCACGCCTTCCCGCTCGACGCCCTGCCACCCGACGGCTGCCACGTCGTGGTGGAGCTGGCCCACGAGCCCGGCGAGTTCGTGATCCGGGTGATCGACGACGGCGTCGGCGTGCCCGAGGGGTTCACCGTCGCCACCGCCACCGGGTTGGGCCTCTCGATCGTGCGGGCGCTGGTCACCTCCGACCTGCGCGGCACCATCGACCTGTTCGACCCGCCCGACGGGGCCCGCGGGACGGTGGTCGAGCTGCGCATCCCCGCCGACGTCGGCACGTAGGCGGCGGCGCCGACCGAGGCCCGGACGCGACGATGCCGGCCGTGGATGGCCGGCATCGGGCGGTGTGCTGGGGGGAGGGAGGGCTCAGGCGGTGCGGCGCTGGCGAGCGGCGTACTGCTTGCGCAGCTTGCGGCGCTCCTCCTCGGAGGTGCCGCCCCAGATGCCCGAGTCCTGGTTGGTGGCGAGGGCGAACTCGAGGCAGTCGCTCTGGGCCTCGCACTGGCGGCACACGGCCTTGGCGTTCTCGATCTGCTCGATCGCCGGGCCCGTGGTGCCGACCGGGAAGAACAGGTCCGGGTCGGTGTCGCGGCAGGCGGCGTGGCGGCGCCACTCATCGGATGCGATGGTGAGCGAGAGCAGGTGCGCAGAACTCAGAGCCACGGGTGCCTCCAGACACGATGCGCCACGATGGGAAGATCGTGACGAGGTTCACGAGCCGTTCCGCTCTGCGATCTGAGGGAGATGCGGACGGCGGGCCGGAGAAGACCGTAGCGGCGGCTGCTGCCTCCTGCAAGCAGTTTTTCGCAGAATTTTCACACGGTGGTCATCTTGCGCTAGGGGCTCGGCCACCCCTGGGCCGAACGCCCCATCGCAGGTCGCTGACCTGGGCCGATGGGTGCCTGTCGCATCGAGAGATAGCGTCCATCGATGCCACCGCGAGCGTCACGTGACCGACATCACGCTCCCGGGCGGTGCTTGCTGCGGTGAGCAGGGCGACCGATCAGCCGTGACCGGGCGCCTCGGGATCGGCGCCCGCGCTGGTCGAGGGATCGGAGTCCCCGCCGGGATCCGCGGTGGTCGGCGCATCGTCGGTCTGCTCGGCGTCGGGCCCGTTCTCGTCGGGGGCCGGCGCCTCCTCCACGAGGCGCTCGGGACCGGGGACCTGGTCGAGCGAGGGCGCCGGCTCGGCGTCCACGACGCGGTCGTCGGCGTCGGTCGGGCTGGGCATGGGGTCCTCCTGGTCAGGCGCCGAGGTGGCGGATCGCTTCGGCTTCGGCACGCCGGAACCGGCGAGCACCCTCGCCCTCCACTGGCGTGAGCGCGCCCTGCGCGACGAGGGCGTCGAGGCCCTCCGGCGCGACGCCGGCCACCCGGGCGGCGGCGTCGTCGTCGAGCAGGTCGTCGGGTGCCTCGGTCATGGCGCCTCCTACCCGCGCCGGGTGCCCGGCAACCTGCCTAGGGTTCGGCCATGGTCCGCGTCATCGCTCACCGGGGGGCATCGGCCGCCGCTCCCGAGAACACCGTCGAGGCGTTCCGCCTCGCCCGACAGCTCGGTGCCGACTGGGTCGAGCTCGACGCTCGCCGCACCGCGGACGATGCGGTGATCGTGCACCACGACGCGGTCCTCGCCGACGGGCGCACGATCGTGGAGCTGGCGCGAGCCGAGCTGCCCGACCACGTCTGCGACTTGGGCGACGCACTCGACGCGTGCGATGGCATGAGCATCAACATCGAGATCAAGAACTGGCCCGACGATCCCGACTTCGACGAGACCGAGCACGTCGCCCGCCAGGTGGTCGCGCTCGTCCAGGAGCGGGGGCTGCACGATCGGGTGCTGATCTCGTGCTTCCACTACCCGACGATCCAGCTGGTGCACGAGCTGGATCCGGCGATCCCCACCGCGTTCCTCCACCTCCTCATCGATCGGTCGTGGGACGACCTCGCCGCCGACGTCGCCGCCGCCGGCCACGCCGCCCTGCACCCCTGGGACGGCCTGGTGGACGAGTCGCTCCTGGCCGCCGCGAAGGCGAACGGCCTCGAGGTGAACGTCTGGACGGTGGACGACCCGGACCGCATGGCCCAGCTCATCGCCCTCGGCGTCGACGGGCTGTGCACGAACGTGCCCGACGTGGCCCGAGCGGTGGTCGACGCCGCCCGCTGAGCCGCCGGCGTCAGACGCCGTCGAAGCCGGTGCGCCCCGGTTCCTCGTGGCCGCAGAACGCGCACGAGCTGCGCTCGTTGCCGATGGCTGCCCCGCACGAGCTGCAGCGGCGGGCCACGGTGGTGCGCCGGCCGTCGACCGTCCCGTCGCGGGCGTCGATCTCCTGGACCTTGGCGAGCAGGTCGGCCTCGGTGGCGCCCGTCCGCTCGGCGAGCAGCTCCCACATGGCGTCCATCACCAGCAGGAGGCGGTCGACGCGCACGTCGAGCTGGTCCACGCCGGCGCGCGCGACCTCGTAGCGCGACTCGTGGAGCTGGTCCGACAGCGCCCGGCTGGTCCGAGCGTTGCGGAGCTCCACCTCCTGGATCAGGTTCCAGAGCATCCCCCTCCATCGGCCGCTCGCCCCGCCGCCTGAGCGCGGCGCGCGCCCGGGCCCGTCCCACCGAGCCCGAACCTCGCACGGGCGCGGACCGATCGCTCGCCGCGCCGATGCGAACGTCGGGGTGGCGGGGTGTGCGGGTGGCGGGTGGGCTACTCGACCGGAGCGTCGTGGAAGCCGACGGGGAGGACGAGGTCGATGATGTCGGGGACGTGGCGCAGGTCGATCCGGTCGATCTCGCCGAGGAAGTCGCCGTCGATCTGGTAGGGGAACGGCCGCCCGTCGATGCCCTCGACGACGAGCTCGTCGACGTCGTGGCGGTAGTGGGCCCAGCGGTTGCGCTGCAGCCGGCCCTGGCCGGCGAGGGCGTCGGCCATGATCCGCAGGAAGCGGGTGGCGCGCATCGAGCGGACGGTGACCATGGCGAGGCCTCGGTCGAGCGAGGCGTCAGGGGCGATGTCGAACGGGCGGTTGCCGACGTAGGTGTACGGGTTGGTGTTGCAGCACACCGCGAAGTACCCCTCGGCCACCCGATCGCCGTCGGGGTAGGCGACGGCGAAGTGCGGGTGGCGCCGATCGAAGTGCCGGAAGAACGTGGTGAGCCCGGCGTAGATGAACAGGGGGTGGCCCGCCCACCGCTTGAGGCCCGAGCGGCGCTCCACCTGCTCCACGAGGGCCGCGTCGTAGCCCATGCCGACGTGGAAGCAGAAGTAGCGGCCGTTGGCCGACCCCAGCCCGACCCGCCGGATCGATCCGGACTCGAGGGCCTCGAGGAGGTCGGCGGTGGCCTCGATCGGATCGTTCGGCAGGCCGATGCTGCGCGCGAACACGTTGGTGGACCCGCCGGGGAGCACGCCGAGCGCGGTCGCCGTGCCGGCCAGGCCGTTGGCCGCCTCGTTCACCGTGCCGTCGCCGCCGAGCACGACCACCACGTCGACGCCGTCGGCGGCCGCGCCCTGGGCGAGGCGCGTGGCGTGGTTGCGCCGGGCCGTCTCCACCAGCTCCACCTCGTGGTCGCTGGCCAGGGCCTTGCGGATGATGACGCGCGTGCGCGCCGTGACCGACGACGAGAACGGGTTGACGAGCAGCAGGACCTTCACGCGCCGCCGACGGTAGGCGCGCCGCTCGTGACCTGGCGAGGTCCGGGGCCTTTCGTCGGCCCGGCCGGTGCGGGTACCGTCGCGGGCGGCGCGGCCGGGGGGCCCGCCGGGGGAGGAGCACCATGGGTGCGATGGGTCGACGTCCGGTGCGAGCGGTGGCTGCGGTCGTGCTCGCCGTGGTGGTCGCCGCGGGGGCCACGGCCTGCGAGCCGCCCCGCGAGCCGGCGAAGGACCGGCCCATCATCTTCATCCACGGCTGGTCGGCCTTCGGCAACGGCAACAACTGCCAGAGCTCGTTCGGGAGCCTGAAGAGCTCGCTGCGCTCGGCCGGCTTCACCGGGCCGATGGTCACGATCCAGTTCTACGACAGCGACACCAACTGCGACGTGGACCTCGCCGACTGGGGCTCGATCTCGAACTCCACGTCGTGGCGCGACCTCTCGAAGGTCTTCTCGAAGTACGTGTACGAGACCTACACGAAGAAGGGGATCGCCGTCGACGTGGTGGGCCACTCGATGGGCGGGCTCATCGCTCGGGGCGCCGTCCGGGGCAGCCAGGCGAAGGAGTCGGGCTTCTCGGGCCCGCTGAAGATCGAGGACGCCGTGACCCTCGCCGCTCCCCACGAGGGGGCCGCGTGGTACTCGAACGGCTGCCTCTGGGGCCAGTGCGCCGGGCTCAAGCCGGGCGCGTCCGACCTCACCTGGCTCAAGCAGAACGGCAACCCGCAGGGCGCCGACGGCACCGACTGGACCGTGTTCGGGTCCACCAACGACGACGTGGTGCCCGACAGCTCGGCGCTGGCGATGCTCATCCCCGACGCCCGCAGGATCCGCTACACGAGCCTCGAGCACAGCGACTACATGGGCAACGCGACGTGCCAGGCGCGCGTCGCCCAGGCCCTCGCCGCCGTCGACGTCTGAGCCGGCCGACGCCGAGCCCGCGGCCACGGATTTTGTGGTCGTTCGGCGCGCCGAACAGACTCGGGCCATGAACGTCGTCGTCTGTGTCAAGCAGATCCCGGATCCCGCCGACCCCGGCGCGCTGAACCCGGATCACACCCTGAAGCGCGATGGAAAGCTGATCCTCGACGAGTCCGACTCGTACGGCGTCGAGATGGCTCTCCAGCTGGTCGACAAGGCGGGCTCGGGCGAGGTCACCCTCGTCTCGATGGCCCCCAACGGCGAGGTCTCGGGCCTGCGCACCGCGCTCGCCATGGGCGCCGCCAAGGCCATCCT
>JAGQSL010000464.1 GCA_020439525.1 Acidimicrobiales bacterium
TCGGCTACCTGCTGCTCGGGTTCTCGTTCCTCAACGCCCTGTTCCAGACCGTGACCACCGTGTCCACGGTCGGGTTCCGCGAGGTCGAGCCGCTCACGCGCAACGGCCAGGTCTTCACGATGGTGCTCATCGTGCTGGGCGTCGGCGCTGCGTTCTACGCCTTCGGCGTCATCATCGAGACCTTCGTCGAGGGTCAGCTCAACGAACTGCTGGGGAGGCGTCGCATGGACCGATCGATCGCAGAGCTGGACGGCCACGTGGTGGTCTGCGGCGCCGGCCGGGTGGGGCGCAGCATCGGCGAGCAGGTGGCCGGCTCGGGCCGGGGGCTGGTCGTCATCGACGCCGACGTCGACGCGGCCAACCGGTGCGACGCTCCCGCCGTGGTCGGCGACGCGACCGAGGATGCGGTCCTTCGCACCGCCGGCATCGAGCGGGCGAGCGCGCTCGTGGCCGCAGTCGAGTCCGATGCCGACAACTCGTTCATCGTGCTGAGTGCCCGGGCCCTCAACCCCGACCTGTTCATCGTCGCCCGGGCCCGCAGCGTCGACAGCGAGGAGAAGCTGCGCCGGGCGGGCGCCGACCGGGTGGTCAACCCGCAGAGCATCGGCGGCAGCCGCATGGCCGCCTTCGTGCTGCACCCCAACGTCGCCGAGTTCGTCGACGTGGTGATGCACGAGGGCAACCTCGAGTTCCGCCTCGAGGAGGTGCCGATCCACGAGGGGTCCACCGTCGCCGGCCAGACGCTGCGCGACGCCCACGTGCGCGACCGCACCGGTGCGCTCGTGCTGGCCCTGCGCTCGGCCGACGGGGCGTTCCTCACGAACCCGCCGCCCGACACCGTGCTGCAGGCCGGTCAGGTGATCATCGCCATCGGCACCCAGGACGAGCTCGACGCCCTGGGTGCCTTCGTGACGGGCTGACCCGCGCCCTCAGGCGGTGGCGTCGGAGTCCGGCGCGTCGGGCCCGGCGCCCTTGTTGCGGCCGGCCAGGTAGGCGCCACCGCCGGCGATGGCCAGCGTCGCGACCCCGCCCAGGATCCACGGAAGCGAGGAGCTCCCACCGTCGTCATCGCCGTCGGCATCGGCCGCGCCCTCGGCCGCCTCGCCCTCCTCGGCGTGGTGATCGGCTTCGGTGGTCTCGGTCTCCTCGGCGTGGTGATCGGCCTCGGTGGTGGCCGTCTCCTCGGCATGGTGGTCGGTGCCGCCACCCTCCTCGGCGTGGTGGTCGCCCTCCTCGCCGGTGGGCGTGCCCTCGGTGATGGCGAGGATCGGGGCCGGGTGCTCGGGCTCGGCCTCGCCCTCGGCGGCGACCTCGATCCAGTCGAGCTCACCCTCCTCGCAGGTCTGGATGATCTTCACCGGCACGTCGCCCGCCTCGTCGGGGGCAGTGAAGGTGACGGCGAAGTCCTGCTCGGTCTCGGCATCGAGCGGGCCGCCCTCGAAGGTCACGACCATGCCGTCGACCGATGAGGTGAACCCGCCGTCGTCCACGCCGGAGATGCCGCTCGAGCCCTCGGGCAGCTGGATCTCCACCTTGGTGGTGGGCGACTCGCCGCAGCCGTGCTCGACGCCGAACGACACGGTGGCCTCCTCGCCGGCGGCGACGGCCGGCGGATCGGCGTGGATGTGGGCGAAGGCCGCGGTGGCGGGGCCCAGCGCGAGGGCGGTGCCGGCGACGACGGCGACGGGAAGGCGCAGGCGGCGAGCGGCGGGACGGGCGGGGTGGCGCACGGGGAGCTCCAGGGTCGGACGACAGCAGACCGGTTGGTCGACCGTACCGTCCGTGGGGTTCCCGGGCGCCGCGCACCGCCCGGAGGCCGACCTCGATCGGTAGCGTGCGCGCCGTGCCGTCGCCGGGGTCGCTCGTCCGCTCGCCCGGCCGACGACGGGCCGCTGCCGCGCTGGTCCACCTGGTCATCGCGATCGCTGCCACCGCACCGCTCGCCTGGCGCACCGGCCTGCCGCTCGGCCGGGAGCCGACGCCGACGGTGCCCCGCTTCAACCTCTGGACCCTGCGCTGGACCGCCGATCGCCTCCCCCACGGGCTCGCCGGCTGGTGGGACGCGCCGATCTTCGCCCCGAACCACGGCACCTTCGCCTGGAGCGAGCCCCAGCCCCTCACGGGCGTCGCGTTCGCGGCCGCCCGGGCGGTGGTGGGCGACGAACGCGGCTACGCCGTCGTGCTGATCGTCACCCTCGCCCTGAACGGCATCGCCGGCGCCGCCCTCGCCCGCCGGCTCGGTGCCTCGCGACGGGCGGCGCTGCTCGCCGGGATCCTGGTGCAGACCGTCCCCTTCACGTGGGACCAGCTCGGCGTCGTCCAGCTGCTCGCCCTCTGGCCGATCCTGGCGGGCATGGCCGCCACGGTCGCGTGGGCCGAGACCGGCCGAGCACGCCACGCCGTGGCGATCGGGGCCGCGGCGGCCGCCGGGATCGCCACGTGCGGGACCCTCTCGTTCCTCGGGCTGCTGGCCACCGCGCCGGCCACCCTCGTGCTCGTGCGCCGGCGCTGGTGGCGCGACCCGGCGCGCTGGCTCGGGGTGGGGCTGGCCGTCGCCACGCCGATGCTGCTCGTAGGGCCGGTGCTCGTCGCCCAGCAGCAGGCGCGCCTCGACGGGTTCCGCTGGCGCAGCGAGACGATCCTCGCCGGCTCGGCGCGGCCGGGCGACTGGATCGGGGGCCGCACCGGCCCGGGCCTGGTGCTGCTCGCCCTCGGCCTCGCCGGCCTCTGGTGCTGGCGGCGGCAGCGGGCGGCGTGGTTCGTCGCTGCCGCCGCGCTGATCGCCACGCTGGCCGCGCTCGGCCTGCGCCTGCGCGTCGGCTCCGCCGAGCCGTGGGCGTTCGCCGTCGACCACCTCGACGCCTTCGCCCGGCTGTGCTCGCCCTACCGGGCCACCGCCATCGCCCAGGTGGCGCTCGCCGTGCTCTCGGCGGGCGTGCTCGACCGCCTCCTGCGCCGACCACCGGGACCGCGACGCGCCCCGACCGGCACCGTGGCCGCCGTCGCCCTCGTCGCGGTCGGCGTCCTCGCCGCCCGACCGGGGCCGGGCCCGATCGAGCGAGCCGCCCGGGAGCCGGGCGCGTGGCGGCC